>CAVEGP010000005.1:0-53847 GCA_963615155.1 Bacteroides uniformis
CTTCTTGCCGCCGCCGGAAACCTCCATGCGGATCTTGGTGTTCTGGGTGCCCTGACGCTGATTTGCCAGGAAGTTCACCACAGCAATGTGGACAGCCTTCTCGTTCGGGGTGATACCGAACACGGCGTCGGAAAGCTCGATCTCGCTAACGTGCTGACCGTTCATATCGACTACATTAAACTTTGCCATTGTAGCTTTCCTCCTTACGCCTTCACGCTGTTAGCCAGAGTGACGATGGTGCCCTTAGAGCCGGGGACCGCACCCTTAACAGCGATCAGATTGTTCTCGGTGTCAACCTTGACGACCGTGAGGTTCTGCACGGTAACACGCACAAAACCCATGTGACCGGGCAGACGCTTGCCGGGGAAGACACGAGCCGGGGTAGAAGTCGAGCCGTTAGAACCGGCATGACGCGCCACCGGACCGGTGCCGTGGCTCTCGCGCAGACGGTGCTGACCATAACGCTTGATAACGCCCTGATAGCCCTTGCCCTTGGAGACGCCCATGACATCAACCTTGTCGCCTGCCGCGAAGACATCAGCCTTCAGGACGTCGCCGACGTTCATTGCGGAGATGTCTTCCAGACGGAACTCACGCAGGGTCTTCTTGGGGGCAACATTTGCCTTCTTGAAGTGACCTGCAGCTGCCTTGTTGACCTTCTTGGCGGAAACCTCGCCGAAGCCCAGCTGAACAGCCTGATAGCCATCGCTCTCGACGGTCTTCTTCTGCACGACGGTGCAGGGACCAGCCTCGATGACGGTTACGGGAATGACCTTGCCGCTCTCGTCGAACAGCTGAGTCATACCGACTTTTTTGCCGATAATGCCTTTAACCATTTTCTTTTCCTCCTGTAAAGGTTATTGGTTGGCGGCGCACGTCACCGCCAACATGACCCCTCGGGAAACGAGGGCATCGAATTTGATCGAGTGTCTTTTACAGCTTGATCTCGATGTCCACGCCAGCGGGGAGCTGGAGGCTCATCAGAGCCTCGACCGTCTTGTTAGACGGCTTCAGAATGTCGATCAGACGCTTATGAGTGCGGCTCTCGAACTGCTCACGGCTATCCTTGTACTTATGGGTAGCGCGCAGAACGGTGACGATCTCACGATCGGTGGGCAGGGGGATGGGGCCGGACACGCGAGCACCAGTGTGCTTTGCGGTCTCCACGATCTTCTCTGCTGCGGCATCGATCAGCTGAGCATCATAGCTCTGCAGACGGATTCTGATTTTCTCTTTGACTGCCATTGCTTACGCCTCCTGAAAAATTGTTTTGCCCTAGGCGAGCCGATAAATTGCTCTACACAGTTCCGGGTGTTCCTCGATTTGGCACTAGAAAAACCGGTGAACCGCTCGGCAGTTCTCCCGGAAATATATTAGCAAATCAAATCCGAACATTGGTTTCTCGCGTCCGCAGAGTCTTGCTCCGCCGTGGAAACATATTCCATCGCTGTCAGTAATTTTTTCGCCCGGTTCTAAGATCGGACATACTCCGCGGAAATAACCCGTCTCGACTATCGCCGGACGACAACCTCCCGCATCTACGCATATCGCTGGCCTGCACGACTTGTATCGCACAAGCCCTTTGCAGCCGAGAGATATTTTATCACAACTGCGTGCATTTGGCAAGTCTTTTTTGAAAAAAACACGAATTTTCTTTTTTATTTTCTCTGCACGGTCTTTTGACATACTTTTTGTGCATTTTGTACATCATATCCCGCATTTTTGCATTGAAAGCTCCCCTGCGCCTTAGTGTAGACCGAGGAGATGTGGATTATACAGAAAGAAGCCGCTGTTCAGACGGCGGCTTCCCTTATTTATAATTATAATGTTATACGCCCACGAAGTAGACATTGCCAGACAGACAGCTTCCCTTGAGCTTTTCGCCGACACCGACCGTGAAAGTGTAGGTTTTCTTTCTCATAAAGCAACACCTCGTAATTCTGGGGGATGCCATCCCAATCTAACATCCCCGATTATTTTTCCAGGGGGAACCGCTCCCCTTGGACACCGTATAATCCTGCCGCCCCTTTTCTGTCAACATCTCGTTGATTTTTGGGGATTTTATCCAAATCCCATTCTCTCGATTTGTTGCTTTTTCTGAATACAGAAACCCTCTCAGTCAAAGCCGTCAAGCCTCGATCGAGAGGGTCACACTTACTTTTTCTGCTTCAGCCGTTCCGTCAGCTTTTCTCGTGGGGTGACATAGACGGTCGTGTACACCTCATACAGCACCATGCCGGGCTTTGCACCGTTGGCTTTCCAGATGTTTTTCACCTCGGTGGTATCGACTGCCACCTTTGCGGCTGTTCCCGCCTTGAACGCACTGGAGTAAAGAACCGCCAGCTCCGCCGCTTCCTGTCTGGTGGTGTCCGGAATGTCCTCGCCGTGGCTCATGACGACCACATGACTGCCGGGAGCCTTCTGGACATGGAACCACAGGTCTTTTCCGCGTGCAGTGTGCAGGGTCAGCCGGTCGTTCTGGGCATTGTTCCGCCCCACCAGAATCTCAAATCCATCACTGGACATAAACCGCAGGAAGTCGGCAGGCTTCTGGCGTTTGTCTCGCTGCTTGTAATATTTCAGATAGCCCTGACTCTTCAGCTCCGCACGGATCTCGTTCAACGCCGCTTCGCCTGCTGCCGACTCCACTTCATACAGGACCGTCTCAAGGTAGGCGATCTCTTTCTCACCCTCAGCCAACAGGTCGACCAGCATCCGTGCCGCCGTCTGCTTCTTCTTATAGTTCTTGAAGAAGTTCTGAGCGTTCTGGCTGGGACTGAACCGCAGGTCGAGCGGGATCGTGACCTCTCTACCCTCATCGTACCAGTTAGGCACGGTGATGCTCTTCATCCCCTTCTGCGCCAGATAGAGATTTGCCGAAAGCAATTCGCCGTACAGACGGAGCTTTTCGCTCTTCCCGCTGGCGGTCAATTCTTCCTGACGAGCCGCCTGTTTGCGGACAGCACGCTCGTACATGTTGTGGACCGCCTTGTGCAGCTCCTTGCTCTTGGTGCGGAGACGCTCCGCACGGTCTTTCTCGGCATAGTAACCCTCCAACATGGCATTGAAGGACTCCCACTTCCGAATCTCATACTTTTCGCCGTATTGCTGCGGCTCAAAGAACGTATACTCGACTGGCTTTCCGTCGGGGGCAGTCACACTGCACGGGCAGCCGCCCTGATCGTAGAGTTCTTTCAGCTCGTCGATGGCTGCCATCAGCTGACGCTTCTGCTCCTCGGTCAGCTCGTTTGCCGGCAGGTGTTCGCCGTTGAACGCACGCCATGCAGCTTCCCGGCAGACCACCGGGCCGACGCCTGCGACAGTCTTGTTCAGGGCATCCGCCACCGGCAGGTCACGCTCACAGGCCGACGCCACGATGGACGCTGAGCTTACCGCAAGGAAATCCGGACGGGAAGGCTTGGGCGGAGTGGTATAGGGCAGCCCGGGAAGAAGCTGACGTACATCGCTGTCCTCAAAATCGACCCGCTTCAACGCATCGATGATCTTTCCATTCTGTACCAGAACCAGATTCGAGTACCGCCCCATCAGCTCCGCACAGAGGATGTTGTGGACAAGATCTGCCATCTCGTTGGTACAGAGGAATTCAAAGTATACGATGCGGTCGCCCGGCTCCATCCGGACGTCGATCAGTCGTCCGCCGGTCAGGTGCTTGCGCATCAACATGCAGAAGGACGGCGGCGTTTCCGGGTTCTCGAAGCTTTCTTCGGTCAGGCAGACACGCGCCGAGCCGCTGCGTGCCGACAGCAACAGGCTGTAAGTGTCCGTCCGGGTGCGCAGGGTAAGCACCAGCTCATCCCGGGTCGGCTCAAACAATTTTGCGATCTTTGCGTCGGTCAGGGTGGTTTTGAGTTCCGCCGCCGTCAACGCCAGTGTCGCGGCATCCAGTGCCATAGTTCATTACCTCGCTCTATTTCTCGTTACAAAAAAGTCTTCCCCTTGAGGGGAAGCCTCTTATTAAGTATATTATAAATAAGTATACGGATCACGGTTCTCGGTGCTAACGATCACTTCCAATTCCGGAAACGCTCTTTGCAATTTCTCCGCAACTGCCGCCGTCACCGGAAACTCGGTGGCGTAGTGCCCCGCCGCAATAAGCGACAGTCCCAGCCGCCTGGCGTCACAGGCATGGTGATGATTTGCCTCTCCCGTCAGCAGACAGTCCGCTCCCTGCGCAATGGCGTCCTCAAACATACTGCCACCCGCACCGCTGATGACCGCCAGCCGATGCACCGTCTTTCCGGCATCTGCAAACTTGACCTGAACCGGCTCACTGCCGTCCAAGGGCAGATTGCAGCGTTTCGCAAGCTCAGTCTGTGCCTTTTTTGCCAGCTCCGAAACTGAGATCGGGTCGATCTCTCCCACACGACCACAGCCTTCCGCAAAAGTCTGCATCGCCCGCATCCCAAAAATGCCAGTCAGTACCTCGTTCACACCACCCTCGGCAGCATCAAGGTTCGTGTGCATACAGATCGCCGAGATGCCTTTCTGCACCAGCTGGAACGGCACATCCACCGTCGACAGCTTTTTGAGCGGCGAAAAAATCACCGGGTGGTGAGAAACGATAAGTTCGCAGCCCTTTTCCGCCGCTTCGTCCACCACTTCGGGCGTGATGTCCAACGCGATCAGCACCTTGTTTACCGCTCCGCCGCAATCGACCAGCAGTCCAACGTTATCCCAGCCCTCGGCCAGTTCCGGCGGTGCGATACGGGTCATTTCTTCGTAGATCTGGTGTACAGTAAACATTAAAAACACCTCATCAGTCGGCTGCGCCGACAGCTTCCCCTCGAGGGGAAGCCTTCATCAGAATTGCGTCGATTTCCTCAGCCAGCGGCGTTCCATCGGGCACGCCGAGGCGGAAACGCGGAAGCCTCGCCTTCTGCCATTCGGCGTAATCCGCACCCTCGGGGAATTCTCCGGTCTTTCCGAGCAGGCATTCGGCAAAGGTCGGCTCGTGCTTTTCTCCGGTATACTCTGCCGCCATGACCGCATACCAGCGACCTGCCGCCTGAACCGGTCGATCTGCAACGAGTGCAAAGCCATGTTCCCAGAGCCAACGGCGGAGGTCGCTATGACGGGTTGCGGGAACAAGCACCAGACGAGGACCATTCTTCCCAAACACCCACGGAGCTTTTTCAAGGATCTCCCAAGTCGTCTGCGCCGAAACCCCTGCCAGTACGATCGTCCCGACCTCTCCTGGAGATAACACAGAAAGACCGTCGCCGAGCCTCAGCTCAACGCGGTCTTCACACTCTGCATGTTCCAGCGTCTGCTTTGCCTTCGCCAGCGGACCGGGGCGCAGGTCTGCGCCGATGACCTTCGGGAATTTGCCCGAAGCAGCCAGCACTGCGGTCAGCTTGCCGTGGTCGCAGCCGATGTCGGCCACAGGCTGTCCCGGACGGACAAGCTCCGCGGCAGCGGTCAGACGCGCATCCAGTGTCGGCAGCAAGCTTATGCCTTCTTGGATGCCAGATGAGCGTTCAGCTTCTCAAGCAGCTCATCGCAATCCACACCATGAACCTCACAGGCTTCCTCGATGCTCTCGCCGCGGGATGCCGGACAGCCCAGACAGTGCATGCCGATCTCCATAAAATACGGAGCAGTGGACTGATCCATATCCAGAATATCGCCGATGATGGTCTCACGGGTCACCTGCTTGATGACAGGGGTCTCCTCGTCCTTCTTGAGCATATTAAAAATATCAAACATAGTTGAAGATCCTTTCTTGCGGGTAATTTGCGGTCAGAACAGCCGCCTGTTTATAATATACCCCAAAGGTAGGGTATTTTGCAAGGGGAAGGCAGAAAAAAGCCTCCCCTATCCGAAGACAGGGGAGGCTGTAAACTTCAGTTAAACTAAAGCTTAGTTCTGCTTCATACGAGCGAAGCAGTCAGAGCAGTAGACCGGACGGTCCTCACGGGGCTGGAAGGGAACCTTGCAAGCCTTACCGCAAGCTGCGCAGACAGCATCGAACATCTGACGCTCGCCGCCGTTGTTGCTGCGTGCGCCGCCGTTCTTGCGAGCGTCACGGCAGGGCTTGCAGCGCTGGGGCTGGTTCTCAAAGCCGCGAGATGCGTAGAACTCCTGCTCACCAGCAGTCCAAACAAACTCCTTGCCGCAGTCCTTGCAAACTAAAGTCTTGTCTTCAAACATAGTAGTATCTCCTCTTTGTTTATCTTGCCCACGGAAGGATTGTAACCATACCTTTGGTTTTTCGGGACCATCGCGCTGATCGTAAGCTTACCAGGGGCTTGAATGAATAACTGCCCTCGAACTGAGGACTCCCCTATTGTACCGTGCTTTTTTTTGTTTGTCAACCGAAAAACAAGCCTTCGCCTTTCTTTTTGTGCATTCATCCAAATAAGCTCAGCTTCGACTTTACAAAATGCAAAAAAAGAGGACCGCCTGCCCCAGTTACGGAACATGCAGCCCTCAAAGTCCTGCTTTGGTGAGAAATTACTTCTCGTCCTTCTCGATGACTTCCTTGGTATCGCGGGCGATCATCAGCTCCTCGTCGGTAGCGATGACCAGCGTGCGGACCTTTGCGCCCCAAGCGGTGATCTCGCAGACATCGCCGATCGGGTGCTTGTTCTTGTCGGTGTCGATGCGGATGCCCAGCCAATCCATGTGGTGGCAGATCTTTGCTCGAGCGATCGCGTCATGCTCGCCGATGCCGCCGGTGAAGACAATGGCGTCAACACCGCCCATCGCAGCGATGTAGCTGCCGATGGTCTTCTTGATCTGGTAGTTCAGCATATCAGAAGCCAGCTGTGCGCGCTCGTTGCCGGCAGCCGCTGCCTCCTCAACGTCACGCTTGTCGCTGGAAACACCGGAGATACCCAGCAGACCGGACTTCTTGTTCAGGATCTCGTCCAGCTGATGACCGGTGATGTTCAGGGTGTACTTCAGGTAGTTGACAACAGAGGGGTCGAGGTCGCCGCAGCGAGTACCCATCATCAGGCCAGCCAGCGGAGTCATACCCATGGAGGTATCGACGACCTTGCCCTGGTCAACGGCAGCAATGGAAGAACCGTTGCCCAGATGACAGGTAATGAGCTTCAGACGCTCGATGGGCTCTTCCAGATACTCAGCAGCCTTGTGAGCAACATACTTGTGGCTGGTGCCGTGGAAGCCATAGCGGCGGACGCCGTACTTCTCGTAGTACTCATAGGGAATCGCATACATATAAGCCTTCGGGGGCATGGTGCTGTGGAACGCAGTGTCGAAGACCGCGACCATCGGGATGTCCGGTCCGAAGACCTTGCGGGCAGCCTCGATACCGAGGATGCCTGCGGGGTTGTGCAGAGGTGCCAGAGGGCTCAGCTCACGGATGGTATTGATGACCTCATCGGTGATCAGGCAACTGTTCTTGAACTTCTCGCCGCCGTGGACAACGCGGTGACCGATGGCGTTGATCTCCTTCACATCATCGATGCACTTGCCCTCGCCGGTGGTCATCTTCTTGACGACCTCAGCAAAAGCCTCCGTATGGGTGGGGAAGATTGCGGGGGTCGTCGCCTTGTGACCGTTGGCCTCGTGGGTGATCATGCTGCTCTCCATGCCGATGCGCTCGCACAGACCCTTGCACAGGACCTTCTCGCCATCCATGTCGATCAGCTGATACTTCAGGGAAGAAGAACCGCAGTTAATAACCAGAACCTTCATCTTCTGTTGCCTCCAATATTGATTTTTGCAGCCCGGGATCGGGCAAAATTTTACAGATTGCTATTTTTATTATATAATAGGGACGCCCTCTTTTCAAGCCGTAACCGTGGCAAGGGTTTGACAATCCTCGCCGCCTTTTTTGTACATCCTGCCCAGAATTGTATCGGGAGTGCCAATTTCTCCCAGCACTCTGACAGATATTTCACAAACTTTGGCTTTACTCTTTCATCCGCCCTCTCACAGGAAAGGACTCCTCTTTATGAAACTTGCTGGTATCATCGCTGAATACGATCCCTTTCACAACGGTCACGCATGGCAGCTTGCGCAGGCAAAAGCAATGGGCGCGGAGTCTGTCGCCGTCGCAATGAGCTGCGGTCTGACCCAGCGCGGTGCTGTGCCGCTTCTTCCTGAGGAAATCCGTGTCCGTGCGGCACTGACCTGCGGAGCAGACCTTGTTTTTGCCCTGCCCGCACCGTCCGCCTGTTCGGGTGCGGAAGCGTTCGCCCGTGCGGGTGTGCGCATTCTCTCTGCCGCCGGGTGCGACGCTCTGCTATTCGGCGCGGAAACGCCGGATGTTTCTCTTTTAATGAAAGCCGCCCGCCTTCTACTGAGCGACACCTATCGGGATGCGCTCAAGGCGCAGCTTGCAGGCGGAGCCCGAAGCTTTGCCGCCGCGCGTCAGACTGCGGTCGAATCTCTTTGTCCAGCCAGCGGCATTGCCGGACTGCTGGACAAGCCGAACAACAATCTCGCCATCGAATACTGTAAAGCAATCCTCGAGCAGAACACCGCCATGACCCCCATTCCTCTTCCCCGTCAGGGCGCGAACCACGGGGAATCGCTTGCGCAGTCCTCCGCCGGACAGTTCGCCAGTGCAAGTGCTCTCCGCAAGCTCTGGGTCGAGCAGGGTGTAGATGCCGTCAGATCTTACGTTCCGGCTTCGGTCTTTCCTCTTTATAAAGAAGCGTTTTTGGTCGGGCGTCACACCAACTTTTCCGCTGCCGGACGGTGCGAGCTTGCTCTGCTTCGTGCCGCCTGCCGGGTCGATTCCCCCTTTTCGCAGATTCGCGGCATCTCGGAGGGATTGGAGCACCGCTTAGAAAATGCCGTCCACACCTGTGCCACACCGGAAGAGCTTCTGGATGCTATGACGACGGTGCGCTATCCCCGTGCCCGAATGCGCCGTCTTGCGATCGACGCCGCGCTCGGCTATACACCCGAGCTGAATATCCTCCCGCCCTATCTGCATTTATTGGGCGGGCGGCGGGAGCTGTTTCCCCTTTTGAAAAAAGCGCAGCTTCCCGTTTCCCACTCACTGAGCCGTCTGCGGGAAGAAAGCACTTCCTGCGCGGCATTTGTACAGGCTCAACTGACCGCAAGCGATTTTGTCTCGCTCTGTCGCCAAAAACCGGAGCCAATGGGCGGTTTACTTCGTCAAAAAATTATCTTTTTGACGTAATGACAAAACTTTTTCCATAAAAACTGTCATTTTCACTATTGTTCTTCCCTGCCGTTCGGTGTATCATTAGAGAGACATACTTGGATACAACGCAGAGAGCTGTCAATCAACAACTACGGAGGAGAATTTCATGGCACTTCATGTTCTGGACGAAGCCAACCGCTGCCTCGGCTGCAAGAAGCCGATGTGTCAGCAGGGTTGCCCCATCCACACCAACATTCCCGAGGCGATCCGCCTGCTCAAGAACAATCAACTGGATGACGCAGGTCGGATGCTCTTCGAGAACAATCCTCTGACGACCGTGTGCAGTCTGGTCTGCAACCACGAGAATCAATGTGAGGGTCACTGCATCCGCAACCGGATGCCCAGCCACGACCCCGTCCACTTCTCGATCATTGAGGATTACATTTCCACTACCTACGCCAACAAGATGGTCGCCGGTCCGGCTGAAAAGAACGGCATGAAGGTCGCCGTCGTCGGCTCCGGTCCGGCTGGTCTGACGGTCGCCGTCCTGCTGGCACGCTGGGGCTATGATGTTACAATCTTCGATGCCCGCGACAAGATCGGTGGCGTCATGCGGTACGGCATCCCGAACTATCGCCTGCCCGACAGCGTTCTGGATGACTTCGCCTATCGCCACCTCGAGCTGAAAGGCATCAAGGTTCGCACCAACACCTCCATCGGCCGCTCCATCACCATCGACGATCTCTTCCGCGACGGCTACAAGAGTGTCTTTATCGGTGCGGGTCTGTGGAAGGCGAACGCCATGCACATCAAGGGCGAGAGCCTTGGCAATGTCGTGTTCGGCATCGACTATCTGGCAAACTCCAAGGCGTTCCGTCTGGGCGACGACATTGCGGTCATTGGTGTCGGCAACTCCGCGATGGACTGCGCCCGTACCGCCATCCGCAACGGCGCACGCCATGTTACCTGCTACGCGCGCCGTGATGAGAGTTGCATCAGCGCATCCGAGCACGAAGTACGTTACGCCCGTCTTGAGGGTGTCGGTTTCCGCTTCTGCAAAGCTCCGGTCGAGATCCGCGAGAATGGTCTGATCTGTCGTGACACAGTAAAGGGCGAGGACGGCAAGTTCACACAGGTCGAGGGCAGCGAGATGTTCTACCCGCACACCGGCGTGATCGTCTCGGTCAGTCAGGGCTCGGAAAGCAACCTCGTCAAGAGCACCACGGGCATCGAGACCAACCAGCGCGGTCTGCTAACCGTTGCCGATGACGGCAGCACGACCCGTGAGGGCGTTTTTGCCGGCGGTGACGCCGTTATGGGCGCGCGCACCGTTGTGGAAGCCGTCGCCATTGCGAAAAAGGTTGCCGAGTCGATGGACAAGTACATGAAGGAGCTGCCTGTCGATAACACGCCCGACCCCTATGCAAACATTCCGGTCTTTTCCACCCCGACGTCCGATGTCCTGACGAAGCAGGATAACGGCTGATCTGTACATACGCTCTGCCTCCGGCTGCTGCGGTGCTTTTCCGCAGTGGTCGGGGGTCTTTTTGCAGACAGGCTTTATCGTTGTTCTCAAAATATTTTCAGAATATTTACAAACATTAAAGTTTCTTTGCCGTCATTTAGTTGACCGTTGGCAAAAAGGTCTGTTATACTGTTTATAAATCCTTTCATGGATTCAACATTTTATACGTTTTGCCTAATTTTAGTCAAAATCTTTGGTAAAACGCCCGAAAGGTCGGTGGACAACATTCTAAAAAGTTCTCTTCCCAAACTGCGGGAAAAGCTGCTCGAGTCCTTGCAGGCGGTGCTGCCCATTGTCGCTATCGTGCTGGTGCTCTGCTTTTCCATTGCGCCCGTATCGCCCAGCATCCTGCTCTGCTTCCTGCTGGGTGCGGCAATGATCATTGTCGGCATCATGTTCTTCACACTGGGTGCGGAAATGAGTATGACCCCGATGGGCGAGCGTGTCGGCTCGGTCATTACCCGAACCAAGAGCGTCCCGCTCATCCTTGGAGTCGCATTCGTGCTGGGCTTTCTCATCACCATCTCTGAGCCGGACTTACAGGTTCTGGCCAATCAAGTGCCCTCCATCCCGAACATGACCCTGATCCTGTCCGTTGCGGCAGGTGTTGGTCTGTTCCTGATGGTAGCCTTCCTGCGTATGCTGCTGGGCATCCCCCTGCCGCGGCTTCTCGTGATCTTCTATGGTCTCGTCTTTCTTCTGGCTGCCTTTGTGCCCAAAGAGTTTCTGGCTGTCGCGTTCGATTCGGGCGGCGTGACGACCGGTCCGATGACCGTTCCGTTCATCATGGCGTTGGGCGTCGGTGTTGCCGCCATCCGTAGTGACCGCCACGCCGCAGATGACAGCTTCGGTCTGGTCGCGCTCTGCTCGGTCGGTCCGATCCTTGCGGTGCTGATCCTCGGCATTGCCTTCAATGCCAGTGACAGCACCTATGTTCCGCCCGTTCTCCCCGAGGTGAGTGATTCGGTCGAGCTGTGGCAGCTCTTCCATGAGGGTCTGCCGACCTACATTTACGAGATTGCCACCTCACTTTTCCCCATCATTGTGATGTTCGGCGTGTTTCAGTTTGTCGCGCTCCGGCTCGACAAGCGGACGCTGGGACGCATCGCAGTCGGTCTCGCTTATACTTATGTGGGGCTCGTCCTCTTCCTGACCGGCGCAAATGTCGGCTTCATGCCTGCCGGTAATTATCTGGGACAGGTCCTTGCGGGACAGAACCTCCGCTGGGTCCTCATTCCCATCGGAATGCTGATCGGTTATTTCATCGTCAGAGCCGAGCCTGCGGTCTATGTCCTGAACAAGCAGGTCGAGGAAGTCACCGACGGCGCGATCTCTGCCAAGGCTATGGGCATGGCACTCTCTGCCGGTGTCTCGATCTCGGTCGGTCTTGCGATGGTGCGTGTCCTGACCGGCATCTCCATCCTCTGGTTCCTGATCCCGGGCTATGCGTTCGCCATCGCCATTTCATTTATTGTGCCGAAGCTGTTCACCGCCATCGCATTCGATGCCGGCGGTGTCGCTTCCGGTCCGATGACCGCCACCTTCCTTCTGCCGCTGGCACAGGGTGCGTGCGTGGCTGTGGGCGGCAACATCGTCACCGACGCCTTTGGCGTGGTCGCGATGGTCGCCATGACGCCGCTCATCACCGTTCAGCTCATGGGTCTGGTCGCCGAGCTTAAGAGCCGTAAGGTCCGCAAGGCTCAGCCGGCTCTTGCCGCGGCTGCGGTCTTCGCCGAGCTGCCGGACGACGCTATCATCGAGCTGTAAAGGAGGATGTCTGTGAATACATTATATTGGCTAGTCACCATCACCGACCGCCGTTCTACCGACGCCTTCCTCAAGCTGTATGAAGAGCAGGGCGTGAACGTCAACCTGCGTACCGTGGGTTCGGGCACTGCAGTCCGTGAGGTTCTGGCGACGCTGGGTCTTGAACGATCCGAAAAGGCTGTCCTGCTCTCCATCATCACCGACGACACATGGCCAAAGATCCAGAAGGCTCTGCGTCGTCAGATGCGCATTGATGTGCCGGGAACGGGCATCGCCTTTATCATTCCGGTCAGCAGCATCGGCGGAAAACGCGCCCTGCTGTTCCTGACCGAACATCAGAAGCTCGAGCTGAAGGAGGAAAGCACCTTGAAAGATACCCGCTATGAGCTACTGCTCGTCATCGCCAATCAGGGCTATACCGGCTCTATTATGGATGCCGCCCGTGCGGAAGGCGCAGGCGGCGGCACCGTCATCCACGCCAAGGGCACCGGCATGGAGGGAGCAGCCCGCTTTCTGGGCGTTGACCTCGTGAATGAAAAAGAAGTGGTGCTCATCGTCAGCCGTACCACCCAGAAAAACCAGATCATGTCTGCCATCATGAAAAACGCCAACCCGAAGGCAGGTGCGATCGTATTCTCTCTCCCCGTCACCGATACCGCCGGTCTGCGTCTCATTGATGAGACTGACGACGAGGTGGTATAACCCATAACCTATTCCATCCTATAACAACAGCGTCCGCCAGACTCGCAACCGTCTGACGGACGCTGTATTTTTGGAATGGGTTATGCGCCGTGTTCCAGGATCTTATCAAAGCGGGAGAAGAAGGTCACGGCGGTGATGATCGCCGCGAGGATATCGCTGACAGGCTCAGCGACAAAGACGGCAAACACCGGATCCGGAAGCAGGTGGGGCAGGATGAAGATGAGCGGAATGAGCAGGATCAGCTTGCGCAGGCAAGCCAGCAGAAGGCTGACCTTTGCCTGCCCCAGAGCCATAAAGCTCTGTTGGCAACTGATCTGGACACCGAAAGCAAAAATACCCGCCATGTAAACACGCATTGCCCATGTCGTGTACTGGATGAGATCGGCGTCTGAGGTGAAGATGCCCGCCACTGCGCCCGGAATAAGCATCACCAGCAGCCAGAACGCTGTGATGTAGCCGACGCAGAGGATGAGCTGGAAGCGGAACGCTTCCTTCACGCGGTCTTTTTTGCCTGCGCCGAAGTTGAAGCTGATGACAGGCTGTCCGCCCTGACACAAGCCCTGCAAAGGTAATGTCGCCAACTGGGAAACGCTGGTGATGACCGTCATTGCTCCCACGGCAAGATCACCGCCGTACCGTGCCAGACTGGAGCTGAAGCTGATGGACAGTAGGCTTTCCGTGGACAGCATGACGAACGAGGAGATCCCCAGCCCCATGACCGGAAGGATAATGTCCTTTTCCAGCTTCATCCGGCTGCGGCTGAGCCTGAGATTGGTCTGCGATCCGGTCAGGAAGCGGAGAATCCATCCTGCGCCCACCGCCTGACTGAGAACCGTCGCGATGGCTGCGCCCCGCACGCCCAGACCGAACAGAAAAATCAGGATGGGGTCAAGGATGATGTTGATGACTGCGCCGATCACCGTCGTCAGCATACTGATCTTTGCAAATCCCTGTGCCGTGATGAAAGGGTTCATACCCATCACGATGAGAACGAAGACCGTGCCGAGGATGTAAATACGGCTGTAATCCAGCGCATACGGGAGAGTCACGTCGCTTGCGCCAAACATCCGGAGCAGAGACGGCGCACTGACCCAGAAAACGACGGTCAGGACAAGCGAGAAGATCAGCAGCATGGTGAGACTGTTGCTGACGATCTTTTCCGCCTGCTCCTTGTCGCCCTGTCCCATGGCGATTGCGGTGCGCGGCGCACCGCCTGCTCCGATGAGCATCGCAAAGGCGTTCACCAGCATGAGGATGGGCGTGAACAGGCCCACTCCGGTCAGAGCCGCCGCACCGATCCCTTCAATGTGTCCGATGTAGATACGATCGACGATGTTGTACAGCAGGTTGACGACCTGCGCCACCACCGCCGGGATCATAAGCTGGAGCAGAAGCTTTTTCACATCTCCGGTGCTCATATCCTGTTTTTTCTGTGCTGCCATAGCTTGACATTCCCTTTCTTGAAAAAAAATTACTTCAAATTTGAACCAATCATAACACGACCGGAACCGATTGTCAAGGACGGAAGCGCGCGGCAGGATGGACTTTTTGTTCCGTTTTTTAAATCAGGAATTGACAACAATGTAACAGTGTGCTAAGATAAAGTCGATTTTGGAGAGATGAGAACGATCAGAGTCTTTCCAGGAGCATACCACTAGAACCACCCGAGACGCGGGTCAAGGCCATACGGACAGCCGGGTTCACTGCCGAGCGGCGGCATTCTTTGCTGCCATTATTGATTGAGTTCAAAGCTCAAATTTTATAAGTTGGTTTACTTAAAACCAGTTGGTTTCTTACAAACCGAACAGCGTGTGTCGCGCTGACTTGTGAAACGGTCAATAAGAGTAGTAAAAGTAGTATTGCTATATAGACTCTGACATCCATATTCCTTCAAAGAGATTGCGGAAGAACGGTTCTTTGCGCCCTGCGGTGCAAAGGGACTTTACCGTATCTTGCGCAATAGGGGGAGCGCCTCACGAGCCAGCCGAACAGTTTTGCGCTGTTCAGCTGGCTCGTGCTTTTTTATCCCCAAAAAGCTCTGAGCCATCGAGAGGTGAAGGATAATGGAAGAGAAAAAGCAGACCTCGCGGGCGGAGCGTCAGGGTCACGCCCCCATCTACGAAGCGTTGGAGCGATTCCGACAGATGCGGGTCGTTCCGTTCGATGTCCCGGGTCACAAACGGGGTCGTGGCAACCCCGAGCTGACAAAGTTTCTGGGGCAGCAGTGCGTCGGCGTGGACGTCAACAGCATGAAGCCGCTGGATAACCTCTGTCATCCGGTATCGGTCATACGGGAAGCGGAAGAGCTGGCTGCGGAAGCCTTTGGCGCGGCGCACGCGTTTCTGATGGTGGGCGGTACGACCAGCGCGGTACAGAGCATGGTGCTGACCGTCTGTAAGCGGGGCGATGAGATCATCCTGCCTCGTAATGTCCACCGCAGCGTCATCAATGCGCTGGTGCTTTGCGGCGCAGTTCCGGTCTATGTCAACCCTGAAATGAACGCCCGCTTGGGCATCTCGCTGGGCATGAAGCGGGAGCAGGTCGCGAAAGCCA
Source organism: Bacteroides uniformis (assembly GCA_963615155.1). Classification (GTDB taxonomy): domain Bacteria; phylum Bacillota; class Clostridia; order Oscillospirales; family Ruminococcaceae; genus Faecalibacterium. Next base: position 15,654 of record CAVEGP010000005.1, read on the forward strand.
TCGCGGAGCACCCGAATGCCGTAGCTGTGCTCGTGAACAACCCGACCTATTACGGCATCTGTTCCGACCTGAAAGCCATTGTAGACATGGCGCATGCCGCCGGCATGCTCTGTCTTGCCGATGAAGCCCACGGAACGCATTTCTATTTCGGCGAAGGGCTTCCCATCTCGGCAATGGCAGCCGGCGCAGACATGGCGTCCGTCTCGATGCATAAGAGCGGCGGAAGCCTCACCCAGTCCAGTTTTCTGCTGGCCGGTCCGAATGTTCACGCAGGCTATGTCCGCCAGATCATCAACCTGACCCAGACCACCTCCGGAAGCTATCTGCTGATGTCCAGCCTCGACATTTCCCGACGAAATCTTGCCCTGCGCGGCAAGGAAATTTTTGCGCAGGTCAGGAAGCTGGCCGAGTATGCCCGTGAGGAGATCAACGCCATCGGCGGCTACTACGCCTTCGGGCAGGAGCTTGTCAACGGAGATTCGGTCTATGCCTTCGACCCCACCAAGCTCAGCGTCCACACGCTGGATATCGGTCTGGCAGGCATCGAGGTCTACGATCTGCTTCGGGATGAATATGACATTCAGATCGAATTCGGCGATATCGGAAACCTTCTGGCATACATCTCTATCGGCGACCGTATTCAGGACATCGAGCGTCTCGTTTCGGCTTTGGCGGAGATCCGCCGCCTGTATCAGAAAGACCCCAGTGGCATGATGAGCCATGAGTACATCGACCCGGAAGTTGTCGCCAGTCCGCAAGAGGCATTCTACGCCGATAAGCTCAGCCTGCCGCTTCGGGAGACGGAGGGTAAGGTGTGCAGTGAATTCGTCATGTGCTATCCTCCGGGGATCCCCATCCTTGCGCCCGGCGAGAAGATCACCCGGGATATTCTGGATTATATCGAATACGCAAAGGCCATCGGCTGCTCCATGACCGGTCCGGAAGATCCCGACATCGAGCGTCTGAACGTGCTTGCATAAAGAGGGGGAAACGGCAATGGAATTCTGGTTCAGTGAGCTGCACACCCCGGACGTCAAGCTCAGTCTTCGGGTCAACAAGCAGCTCTACAGCAAAGAGAGCGAATATCAGCGGATCGACGTGTTTGATACGCCAGAGTTTGGGCGTGTCCTTGCGCTGGACGGCAACATCATGCTGACCGAACGGGACGAGTATATCTACGACGAGATGATGACCCATGTTCCGATGGCAGTCCACCCGAACATCCGCAAGGTGCTGATCATCGGTGCGGGTGACGGCGGCGTTGTCCGTGAGCTGACCCGTTTTGAGCAGATTGAGTGCATCGACCTTGTGGAAATGGATGAGATGGTCGTGGAAGCCTGCCGTCGGTATCTGCCCGGCAACGCCTGCCGTCTGGACGACGAGCGTGTCCATATCTACTATGAGAATGGTCTGAAGTTCATCCGCCGCAGGGAGGATGAATACGACCTTATCATCGTAGACTCCACCGATCCCTTTGGACCGTCTGAGGGTCTGTTCACCCGAGAATTTTACGGCAACTGCTACAACGCCCTCAAAGAGGACGGCATCATGGTGAACCAGCAGGGAAGCCCCTTCTACGGCGAGGACGCAGAAGCCATGCAGCGCAGCCACAAGCGCATTGCGTCCACCTTCCCCATCAGTCGGGTGTATCAGGCACATATCCCGACCTATGCGGCAGGCTACTGGCTGTTCGGCTTTGCCAGCAAGAAATATCACCCCATCGACGACCTTGACGCGATCCGCTGGAACGGCTATCATCTCCGCACCCGATACTATACTACCCGTCTCCATGTGGGTGCGTTCTATCTGCCGGCCTTCCTCGAGCAGATGTTGAAAGAAGTCGAGTAATAATAATCTTATAAAGGAGCTATCAAAATGAGCAAAGTTCTTATCATCGGCTGCGGCGGTGTCGCCTCCGTCGCCATCCACAAGTGCTGCCAAGTCCCCGAAATCTTCTCTGAGATCTGCATCGCCAGCCGCACCAAGTCCAAGTGCGACGCTCTCGCCGAAAAGCTTGCCCCCAAGACGGCGACCAAAATCACCACCGCACAGGTCGACGCCGACCATGTGGACGAGGTGATCGCCCTCATCAAGAGCTATCAGCCAGACCTCGTGATGAACATTGCCCTGCCCTATCAGGATCTCACAATCATGGACGCCTGCCTTGCCTGCGGCGTGAACTATATGGACACCGCCAACTATGAGCCGGAGAATACCGACGACCCCGAGTGGCGCGCCATTTACGAACAACGCTGCAAGGAAGCCGGCTTCTCCGCCTATTTCGATTATAGCTGGCAGTGGGCGTATGCCAAAAAATTCGAGGACGCCGGTCTGACCGCTCTGCTGGGCAGCGGCTTCGACCCGGGCGTAACGCAGGCCTATTGCGCCTACGCAAAAAAACACGAGTTCGATACTATCGACACCATCGACATTCTGGACTGCAACGGCGGCGACCATGGCTATGCCTTTGCGACAAACTTCAACCCCGAAATCAACCTGCGTGAGGTCTCCGCTCCCGGCAGCTACTGGGAGAACGGTCACTGGGTCGAGATCCCTGCCATGAGCATCAAGCGGGAGTATACCTTTGACAAGGTGGGTCAGAAGGATATGTACCTGCTCCACCACGAGGAGATCGAGTCTCTGGCAAAGAACATTCCGGAAGCAAAGCGCATCCGTTTCTTCATGACCTTCGGTCAGAGCTACCTCGACCACATGCGCTGTCTCGAGGATGTGGGAATGCTGTCCACCACCCCCATCCATTTCAACGGTCAGGAGATCGTCCCCATCCAGTTTCTCAAGGCTCTGCTGCCCGACCCGGCAAGCCTTGGTCCTCGCACCAAGGGCAAGACCAACATCGGCTGCATCTTCACGGGCAAGAAGGACGGCAAGGAAAAGACCTACTACATCTACAACGTCTGCGACCATCAGGAGTGCTATAAGGAAGTCGGCTCTCAGGCGATCAGCTACACCACCGGCGTTCCTGCCATGTGCGGCGCGCTGATGCTCCTGACCGGAAAGTGGACGACCAAGGGTGTTCACACGGTGGAAGAGTTCGATCCCGATCCGTATCTGGACGCACTGGATCAGTACGGTCTGCCCCGCTCCGAGAGCCACGATCCGGCTCTCGTTGACTGATGGAGCTGCGGGACAGCCGCCCGCCCTTTGCGGGTCTTGTGAACCTCACGCCGGAAAAGCTTACCCAGCTTGCCACCCCATGCTATCTGCTGGATGAAGCTCGTCTTCGGCACAACGGCGAGATCCTGCTGGGGGTACAGCAGCGCACCGGATGCAAGATCCTGCTGGCGCAGAAGGCGTTCTCCAACTTCAACTGCTATCCTCTTCTTGCGCCCTATCTGGCAGGAACCGAAGCCAGCGGTCTGTATGAATCCCGTCTCGGCAAAGAGGAGCTTCCCGAAAAGGAGAATCACGTTTTCTGCGCCGCCTACCGCGCGGACGAATTCGAGGAGTTGCTTCAGTACGCCGACCATATCGTGTTCAACTCGCCCCGTCAGCTGGAAAAATTCGGTCCACGTGCGAAAGCCGCTGGAAAAAGCATCGGTCTGCGCATCAATCCGGAGCATTCAACGCAGGACGGTCACGAGATCTACGACCCCTGCGCATCAGGAAGCCGTCTCGGAACGACCCGCGCGCAGTGGGATGCTGCCGTCGAAAAAGCTCCCGCTCTGCCCGACCTGCTGGACGGTCTGCATTTCCACACCCTGTGTGAACAGGATTCGGACGCCCTGTCCGAAACGCTGTCTGCCGTAGAAGAACGGTTCGGCGATCTTCTCCCCCGAATGAAATGGCTCAACTTCGGCGGAGGACACCACATTACCCGCCCGGACTACGATCTCAAAACACTGGAGGCCTGCATCACCTCGATGCAGAAGAAGTATGGGGTCGGGATTTATCTCGAGCCGGGTGAGGCATGGGCGTTGAACGCAGGCTACCTTGTCACCACAGTTCTGGACACCCTGCAGAATGGGGAGACGAATCTGGCGATCCTCGACATGTCCGCAGCCTGTCATACGCCGGACGTCATCGAAATGCCCTATCGCCCGCCCCTTCTGGATGCGGGCGAACCCGGCGAAAAAGCTGTCACTGTCCGTCTCGGCGGTCCGACCTGCCTTGCCGGAGATATCGTGGGGGATTACAGCTTTGATGCCCCCCTTTCGGAGGGCGACCGGCTCATCTTCGGGGATATGGCGATCTATTCCACCTGCAAAAACAACACCTTCAACGGGATGCCCCTGCCCGATATCTGGGCATTGACGGAAGCAGGCGAGACCGTTCGTCTGGCGCATTTCGGGTATCAGGACTTTAAATATCGCCTTGGAACGAAATGACGAAAAAATTCGTTTCGTTTTTGGTGCTTTTTCCGATTGACTTTGACACGGGCAGCAGGTTAAAATGAAGTTAATCATCGTTTTGCGAACCATGCAGGACTGAACCAAATATTTTTTGGGAGGAAAGCATTATGAAAAAACTCAAACGACTGACCACTTTATTCCTGATGGGAATTCTGGCTCTGGTCATTCTCACCGGCTGCAGCACAAACAATTTCGGTCAACAAGTGGAAACCGACATCGTAAAAGCCTTCAACAACGCGCGCACCACCAACTCCGTGCCGCTGACGAATGATGCTACGCTTCGCGCGCAATGTGTTGAAGCACTGAGCCATATCCAGAACGGTCTGATCCAGATACAGTATGCCAGACAGAGCAAGGATGGTACTGTTTTGGAGGTCTACACCGTAGAGACCATCAGCTTTAAGTACCCGTCCAGTCTGGGAACGTGCCTTGCCCACGCACAGTCCTTTACCTCTGAGCTTGTCGCAAAGATGGTGGCAGAGGTCCAACAGGACACCAATAACGCAGACATGTATAACCGTCTGACCGCCGTCGGCGTTGCCACAAAGACCATTGGCGAAAACACTTATCTTGCCGTCGCAATGAAGTTCAATTAAATCCAGCCCATGACCCTTCCGGAAGCAGATCCGGAAGGGTCATTTTTTTGCCAAATCTGCCGGACTGTGGTACAATAAGCATAGTATCATTTCGGAAAGGAAAGGAACATTTCCATGCAGTTGTTTGAGCTTGTCAGCCCGCGCCTGTTCCGTCCATTGGCAGGTCCGAACCGGACATTTTACGCGGAGCTTCTGCTCCTGCTCTGGGAGGAGTGCCGCCACACGGCAGATTACAGCATCTCCCGCGCCGAAGCGATCTCCCGCGCGGAGGATTATTTTGCGGCGTTGGCAAAGCCCCTCGCTCTGGACGCGGATGACACAGGCGACAAGGCGGAGCAACCGACCCGTGATCCGCACCTTCTGGCGTTGGGCTTTCTGCTTCGTCTGCGGCACACCGGATGGATGGAAGATCAGACCGGCAGCTACGAGGAAGAGCCGACCCTCGCCTTTGTTCCGGAAGTCACACCCTTGCTGGAAGCATTAGAGGAGATCCTGAACCCGAGGGTCATCACCTATACCGGAAAGCTCTACAAAGCATGGCAGCTTCTGCGGAGCGTCGGCGAAGAGAAAAGCCCCTATGAAAACATCCTGCGGGAGGTCTCAGGCGATCTCGACGCGCTCAACAAATCGCTCCGCGCCCTGAATGCGTCCATCGGTCACTACATCGACCGCCTGACCCGAAACCGCACCCCGCAGGAGGTTCTGGAGCTCTTCGACCAGTACGAAGAGAAAGTTGTCGCGGCGGCATATCATCGGTTCAAGACCAGCGACAACCTGTTCAATTATCGTGCTTACCTCGAGGAGGGTCTGGACGACTGCGAAGCAAATTATCTCCCGCAGCTGGCGTTGGATTACGCACGGGTCGAACGCTGCGCCCCCAGCGAAGCCACGCCCGCCGTCCGTGCCCTGATCCAGAAGCAGCGGGACGCTCTGGAAGAAATGAGCGATCTGATCCACCAGATCGACCAGAACCACATCCGGTATCGCAAGCGTGCTGTCCAGCGGGCACAGTTTTTGCTGCTGAGCGACCGCTCCGCACAGGGCAGCGTGACAGCACTGCTCCGCCGGTATGCCGAAGAGATCAAAACGCCCGACCAGCTCTTTGAGCCGGACGACGGACCGATCGCCTCCCGACTGCGTCTCTATCCGGCACAGACCTTCGGCGAAAAATTCCTCTATCCGCCCGCCGCCGCCCGCATGACCGAGCCTCTTGCTCCGGTCGAGACGGCGCAGCTTGATCCGGAACAGCTTCGCAAAGAACAACAGCTCCTTCTGGATTACGCACGGATGGCCGTCACGGAAGAAAACGTCGATCTTCTGGCACGGCAGGCACTTGCCGCCCGTCCGCTGGTGACCGCCTCCACTCTCGCGGCGGAATACCCGGACGACTTTGCCCGCATCATCGGTCTGCACACCTATTCCCGCTCTCCCCGCCGCAGATATGATATCGCCCTCACCGGCGATTGGGTCGAACGGGGTGGCTTCCGTTTTGAAGAATTTATCCTGACACCACGTAAGGAGGAACTCTGACTATGCCCGAACCGAACAAACTGTTGGAGGAGACTGCGAACTACCTGCTCAACCATTGCTTTCTGCTGGGCAGCGTGGAGGATCAGCGCGCAAAATATCTCTATGTACAGGATCACCTGAACGAGGTGCGGGCAGTATTCGCGCCGCTGGGCTATGCGGTGGTGCTTTACCCCGCCCCGTTGCAGGCTGCCGCTCTTGTCAACGAGCACGAAGGCAGTCAGGCACGGCTTCTGAAATACGAAAGCATCCTTCTGCTGATCCTCCGGTCGCTCTATCTGCAAAAACGGGAGAGCCTGTCCGCCAACGCCGAGCAGGTGCTTGTGACGGTCGAGGAGGTGCAGACGGAATTGCAGAAGATGAACCTGCCCCGTCGTCTCGACCAGCCCACGCTGGAACGGCTTCTGCGCACCCTGCGCAAGTACAATCTCGCCCGACCTGTGGGGCGTTTGAGCGGAATAGACAGCCGCATTGAGGTCTTCCCGACTGTCCTGCTGGCTCTGCCGGACGCAGACCTTGCGGATGCCGCTGCTGAGATCAGCCGCACCCGGAACGAGCTTTCCCTTTACGAACGGTCTGACGACACCGCGGAGGCAGAAGAATGATCGAACTGAAACGCCTGAAGCTCATCAACTGGCACAACTTTGAAAATGTCACCTTTGACTGCGACCGGCTGACCTATATGATCGGCGTGAACGCAGTCGGTAAGACTACCATTCTCGACGCGATCCGCTATTGCCTGACGACCAACCGCAGCTTCAACGCCCTCGGCAACAAAAAAAGCGGGCGTACCTTGCAAGGCTCTGTCCATGCCAAGCAGCGTGGAGAAAACGCCTACCGCCGTCCGGGGCGCACCGTAGCGTATATCGGTGCGGAGTTCTGGAACAGCGTCCGGCGGACGAACTTTGTCATCGCCGTTCGGGTCGAATCCGAGGGACCCATGCAGGAGCTGCATCCCGGTGATCAGACGTGGTATCTCTCGGAGGACGGTTGCACACTCGAGATGCTCCCTTTCATCGACCCGCGCACGGGCGCGCCCAGCGCGAAGGAAGAATTCAAGCCCACCGTGGGTCGCCTGTCCTACACCCGCAGCCCCAGTGAAGCCCGTGACCGCATCTGCCGTGCCCTTGGCATCGGACGTGCGTCCAGCCCGCTGGGCAAGAAGTTCAACGAAGTGTTCCAGATGGGCACGAGCATGGACGAGATCCCCAATTTCCGGGAATTTTTATATCAATATATCCTGCCCCAGCCGGAGCTTGACCTCGATGCTTTGCAGGGAGATCGGGTCGAGCTGGAAAACCTGCACGCCATCCTCTCCGAAGCGCAGACCCGCGCCTCTGCGTTGGAAGAGATCGTGAACGCCGGTCGGGAAGCCGCCGAAAAAGAAACCGATTCCCTTGTGAACCGTGGTGCGGCACTTCTGGCGCAGGCGGACGCCGACGCAGGCGAGGACGCCGTCTGGCAGGAGCGTCTGAACGCCGGCAAGCACCAGCTTGAAACGCTGAACGCCCAGTACGAAGCTGCTAAAAACGCCGAGACAGAGGCTCGCCGTGCTTATCTGACCGCACACAGCGCGGCATCGTCCAGCGGCAAAGGTCGGGCACTGGACGCTCTGACCGAAGAAGCCGCCCGGAAGAAGAACGCAGTAGACGCCGCCGCACGGAAAGCTGCCCAGAGCGAGGAAGCCGCCGCACGGGTCACGGCTTTGCTCAGGAGCCTGAAGCGGAGCGGTCTGGACGTTGAACCGAAGCTCTGGCCGGAAAACCTGACCGCGGACACGCAGCCGCAGCTTTTGGAGGCTCTGAACGCCCTTGAAAAATCGCTGGAGGAGCGATATTTCGCAGCACGGCAGACCGCCGCGGAGCTGACAAAGGAGCAGTCTGACAAGCGTGCCGAGCTGGACGCCGTTTCGGGCGGCAAGTGGGTCTATCCGCATGGCGACGCCGCCACCCATGTCCGGGACGCCGTTAACGCCGAACTCAAAAGCCGCGGGATGCAGCCGGACGCAAAGATCTTCTGCGAGCTGCTGAACGTCGAGGATGAAAGCTGGCAGGACTGTGTGGAAGCCTGTCTCGGCGACCGCCGCTTTGATATCCTGGTTCCGCCCGCCCACTATGCCGCCGCAAAAAGCGCGTTCGTAGCCTTGAGAGACAAGGTTGGTCCCATCAGCCTGCTGGACACCCCGAACATCCGGAGCGCGAATCGCAAGTCTGACACACCTCCGGCGGACAGTCTCGCCGCACAGGTCACAAGTGAGAACCCGCTGGCGGCACAGTACGCCGACACCATCCTGCGGCGCATTGTCTGCTGTGAAACGCCCGACACCCTTGAGAATTACCCCGACAGCGCAACCCGTGACCTGCTGCGGCATCATCCGTTCCGGCTGGAACGTCTGCGTCAGCCCCAGCGGTATATCGGTCTGGATGCCCGCCGTGCCCGAGCAGGCGCATTGAAGGAAGAGCTTGAAGCTCTTGGCGAACGCCGTCGGGCAGCGGTACAGACCGAGAACGACCTGAAGACCGCCTATGACCAGTTCCAGAACATCCTGCGGGGCAAGGTCCTCGACGAGCTGGCAGCTCTTTGGGCAAACCGAGACGCACTGGCATCGGCAAAAGCCGACTGCGCCGCACAGGAGCAAAAGCTTGCCGACTGTCGGGAAAACCCGATGCTTCAGGAACTTTATCGGGAGGAGGAAGCCCGGGAAGCCGCATGGGATGCCGCGCGCACTGCCGTGGAGCGTGCCGGCGGCGATGTCCGTGTCTGCGAAAAGCAGCTGACCTCCTGCGAGGCCGAGCGGAGCAAAGCCGTTGAAGTTGCCAAGCAGAGCCGGGAGGCAGCGGACGATTTCTTCCGGAAGCATCCGCTCCTTGAGCCGCTGGCACAGAAGCGGGTCGAAGCGTTGTCGCAGGGCAGGACCGCCCGTGCCGCCGCACAAGCCGCAGAAAAGGCACAGACCAAGCTGGACGACATCCTGCAGGTCTATCTGACCGGCACCCTTGAGCCGGCACAGAAGAGCTACAACGAGCGTTATGTCTGCGATTATCCGCTGGGTCTGGCTGGCATCGAGCAGTACCGTGCCCAGTACGAAAGCCTTGTCCGCATCGACCTTGAGCGGTACGCCGCCCGTCTGGAACAGGCGCAGAAGGACTGCAAGGATCGCTTTCGGAAGGATATCCTTTTCCGGATGAAGGATGATATCTTCAACGCCCGCCGTCAGTTTCGGGAGTTGAACAAGGTCATGGAGCAGTTGACCTACGGCGAAGAAGTCTATCGGTTCGAGTTGGAACCCAGCCGTGACCCCAAGCTGGCTGCGTTCTATCAGGTCATCGTCGATAAGGGAAACCAGCAGATGACCTCCGGCGATTCGCTGGACAATCTGGCGGCAACCGCCGACCCCGTGTATGAGCGTCAGGTCGATGAGCTGATGGAAAAGATCATGTCCGACGTAGATGAGAACACCCGTGCCCGTCAGGAGGGGCGGCATCCTGAGAACGTCACTCTTTCGGATTATGTCGATTACCGCACCTATCTGGATTATGATATCAAAGTCACCAACACCGTCTCAGGGCAGCAGGCATATCTTTCCCGTGTCAGTCGGGATTCCTCGGGCGGTGAGAATCAGGCTCCCTTCTATGTCGCCATCTGCGCGTCCCTGCTCCAGATCTATCAGAAGAGTGAAAACAGCGTCCGTCTGGTGCTGCTGGATGAAGCCTTCAGCAAGATGACGAGCGACCGAATCCGCCCGATGATGGAGCTGTTCCGCCGTCTGCAATTGCAGGTCTTGCTCATCTCCACCGTTGAAAAGAGCACCGCCATCCAGCCCTATTGCGATATCACCTATTCCATCGTCCGCCACGGCGACGCAAATGCCATTGCGCCCTTCTACCGTCTGCGGGACCCGATGGAGGAAACTTCCACAAAGGAGAACGAAACCTAAAGTATGAACGAACATTTGATGAAATTCTGGCTCTTCTGCACCCACTGGACGGAGCTGGACACCTTCGACAACGAAGAAGAGCTGAACGACGAGTTGGAGCTGCTCCACCGCCAGAACCTCCCGACCAAGGTCCGTGAGCGGATCAATAAAGATGGTCAGAACGAGCTTGTCCTCTATGTCAAGCAGGCTGACCGCGATTATGCCCGCTACTGCACCGGCTGGCGTCCGCCGTTCTAAAAAGCTGCTTTTTAGAGTCCGTGTATTCTGTCTTCTTGATGGATGCACGGATTTTTTTGTGCGCTGAGATAAGGTGTGCAAGGTTCGGTATTTGTGAAAGCTGCACAACGCAGAGGCGTGATTTTCGGTGAGGTGCTGGGTTTTCTGGGATACATGGAAAAATAGCGAAGTCGTTTGTTGTATAACCTGCACAAAACATTTTTTACCATAACTTCAGGTTATACAAAACGGCAGGATTGGCATTAGACATTTATACTCGCTAAGACTATAATCGAGCCATCAAAACAAACCGCGGTTTTTGATGGACGTAAATCCCTCTTGTAGTCAGTGAAAGGAAGAAGTGTTATGTCGTTGTTGGGTGTCGCAGGCTTTGCCCTGATGATCCTGATCGTTGCCCTTCTGCTCTGGGGCAAAAGCACGCCTGCGGTCGTGTTTATCCTGCTGCCGATCTTAGTCGGCTTTGCCGTCGGTTTCAGCCCGGCGGATATGAGCGAGTATATCAAAGCCGGTGTGTCGAGCGTTTCGACCACGGCGATCCTGTTCATCTTTGCGGTTTTGTTCTTTGGTGTGATGAACGATGCTGGTGTTTTCGACCGCATCGTGAATAAAGTGCTGAAAGTGGTCGGCGGAAATATCCTGCTGCTCATGTTCGCAACGGTTCTGATTGCCTTTATCGGTCATCTGGATGGCTCCGGCGCGACCACCCTGCTGATCGCCATTCCGCCGCTGCTCCCCATCTATAAAAAGCTGAATGTCCGCCCCATCGTCCTGCTCTGCATCACCACCCTGACAATGGGCGTCATGAACATCGTTCCCTGGGGCGGCCCCTGCGGTCGTACCGCTGCCGCGCTGGAAGTCGGCACCGCCGATATCTGGAAATACTGCATCCCGGCGCAGGTCTTCGGCATCGCGATGATTCTGGTCTTCTGCATCTTCTTCGCCAAGATGGAAAAGAAGCGCGGTGCAGGCTATGTGGAGAGCGCATCCATTGAGGAAACGACCGAAGAGGTCAAGGCCGAAAACGAGCTGCACCGCCCGAAACTGTTCTGGTTCAACATCGCTCTGATCGTTGCGGTCGTCATGATGCTGACCCTGACGAAAGTCGCAACCCACGTCACCTTCATGGTCGCTCTGGCAATTGCCCTGATGGTGAACTATCCCTCTCAGAAAATGCAGACCGAGCGCATCAAGGCACATGCGACCGACGCGCTAACGATGGCATTTACCGCTCTGGCTTCCGGCGTCCTGATCGGCATTATGGGTAAAAGCCCGATGCTGGACGCCATGACCCAGATGGTCCTGTCCGCAATGCCGGAGAGCATGGCTCCGCACCTGCACATCCTGTTCGCCGCCATCAACAGCCCGTTGAGCATGGTCGTCCACGGCGACGCTCTGACCTACGGTATCCTGCCTATCGTTAACCAGATCGTCTCCGCTTACGGCGTTCCGGCTGCTGCAGTCGGTGCGGCCTTCCTTATCACCTTTGGCCCGGCAATTTACATCATGCCGATGACCGCCGCCACCTATATGGGCCTCGGCCTGACGAATGTGGAACTGAAAGAGCATATTGCATTCTCTTACAAGTGGGCGTTCCTGCTCGCAGTCGGTATGCTGGCGTTCGTGGTCGTGACCGGCATCATCCCCTTCTAAGATACAGAAAGGACAGAAGAAACTGCTATGAAAATATTGGACTTGACCGCTTTTGTCAATACGGTAAAAGACGAACAGCTGGCGGTGCGCGGTATGCGCGTATATCAGAACGGAGAGCTGGTGGCGAGCTATCAGCCCGAGCCGGAACAGCGTCAGAATCAGTATTCCGGCACCAAGAGCTTTACCTCGACGGCCTGCGCGTTTGCAATTCAGGAGGGGCTGTTCTCGCTGGATGATTATGTCCTCGACCACTTTGCCGCCGACGCACCGGCAGAGCCGTCGGAGAACCTGAAAAAGATGAAACTCCGCCACCTCATCACCATGTCGATGGGCTTTGAAAGCCCGATGCTGATGGGCGCGATGCGGCCCAAAATGGTCGAAAAGGACTGGGTGAAATTTGTCCTGAACGCCAAGGTCGTCCATGAGCCGGGTACAGTCTTTCAGTATAACAACGCCGGTCCCTATCTGCTGGGTATCCTCGTCCAGCGCAAAACAGGGATGTCGCTCGTCGATTACCTGATGCCCCGTCTGTTCGAGCCGCTGGGAATTGAACGCCCGGAGTGCGAGAAAGACCCGTTGGGCAACACCTTCGGCGCAGGCGGCTTGCAGCTGAACGTCTCCGAGTTCGCAAAGCTGGGTCTGCTCTATCTCCAGAAAGGCAAGTGGAACGACCAGCAGCTCATCCCGGAGCAGTGGGTCGAGGAGGCCGGGAGTGCGCAAATCATCTCCGATCAGGGCGATGATGAGATCGGCCGCCACTATGGCTATCTCTTCTGGACGATGCCGGATGGTGCGTTCCGTGCGGATGGCAAGTACGGCCAGTACTGCGTCGTCCTGCCGAAGAAGAACGCCGTCATCGCCATCAACTCGATGCAGATCGAGGATGAGAAAAAAGTCCTCCGCGCCGCTGTAAGAACCGTGTTCCCTCTGCTATAATAAGGGCAGACAAAAACCGGAAAGGATGGAGAACGGATGAACCACCGGGAGATGGAATACGTCATCGTCATTGCGCAGGAAAAGAACCTTTCCAAGGCAGCGGAGCGGCTGTTTATCTCACAGCCTGCGCTGAGCCGCTTTCTGGGAAAGCTGGAAAACGAGCTGGGGACACCCCTCTTTGAGCGGAAGAACCGGCAGTACGTTCCGACCATGGCAGGCGAACTCTATCTCGATACGGCACGCAAGATCCTCCGTCTTCAGCAGCAGTTCGACGCGGAGCTGAAATCCCTTATCCAGACCAGCCGGGGCGTCATCTCGATGGGAATCACGCCCGGACGGGGCCACACCCTTCTGCCCCATGTCCTGCCGGCGTTCCGGGAGTATTTCCCGGATTACGAGATACAGGTCTATGAGGAGAATGTCGAGACGCTGGAACAGTATCTCATGAACGGAACCATCGAGGTGGCCTTCTTCACCATGCTGGAAAAAGCCCGGCTGGAACAGAAGCATTACACCTGCGAGCTGATCTCCCGGGAAGAGCTTGTCATCTGTACGCCGTGCAAGGGAAACTACGAGCTTCTCGCCAAGAACGAGCCGGGCCGACGCTATCCGTGGATCGACCTGAAATACCTCGAAAACGACTGCTTCCTGACCCTCAAAAAGAATATGCGTCTGGGGCAGTTCGCTGCCGCCATCCTCGAGAAATATCAGATCGAGCCGAGGGTGGTCGAGCTGAGTACCATCGACACGGCGTTGGCACTGGTTGCCCGGCAATATGGCGTGGCTTTTGCAAGCGGATACAAAATTGAGGAACACGAGTGTGCGAACGACATCAGCGTGTTTTCCTTCGGCGACCAGCCGGAACTCTGGGATCTTGTGGCGGCGTACAAAAACGACGCCCAGCTCAAACAGCCGGTGCGCCAGCTCATCCGTCTGGTGAGCGAATTCTCCTGAAAAACATAAACGAAAAAGGCTCTGAGTCCTGTCCTGCGGCAGGAAACTCAGAGCCTTTTTAGATGTTCTTATTCACCTTTTTCGCTGTTTTTGGCGGCGGCGTCCAAATGGTCTTTTCCCAGCATATCCAGCTCAGGCATCAGCTCATCACTGATGATGGTAAGCATCTCCTCGAGCTTGGCGGTGTCCTCTTCCGGGAACCGCTCGCGCACGCGCTCAATGACGGTGTGCAGGTAGGAGTAGCTGATGTTGTAATAGTCGATATACTTCTGGGTCGGCCGCAGATGGTACTCCCGTCGATCGGTCGTGGACTGGATCTTCTCAACATATCCCTTCCGTACTAAGCTGCCAATCTTATACGCTGCGTTGGGTGTCGAAATCTGCATCATCCGCGAGAATTCCGCAATGGTCGGCTCTCCCATCGCCATGATGCCCTCCATACAGAAGGATTCCACCGTCGTCAGAGTCGCTTCCCGTGTAGCGAACCGCTGGAACACATTCTGATAAAAATGCAGCTTGAATTTGGTATATACGTCCTGAAACGCCTTTTCGAGCATGATATTCCCTCCGGATAACTCAATTTCTTTCAGTATACCATGTTTTGGGCAAAACGGAAAGAAAAATCTTCTCAAATGCTCGCTTCACTGCGGGCAGAGCGGACACGGATGACATTGAGAACGATCAGCTCGATCGCAATGGCGATCCCCAGCAGAACCAGCGAAGTCAGCAGGTTTGCGTTTTCACCCAGCATCGCCTGTGCCAGACCGGTAATGACATAGCAGCCAGCCGAGATCGCTGCCGCCGTCATTGCATAGGGGAGCTGTGTCGAGACATGGTTGACATGGCTGCAATGCGCGCCTGCCGACGCCATGATGGTGGTGTCGGAAATGGGCGAGCAATGATCGCCGCAGACTGCGCCAGACAGGCAGGCGGCAATGGCAACAACAAGCATCTCACCCTGCGGGAAGGCGTGGCAGACGATAGGAACAAGGATCGAGAACGTCCCCCACGACGTACCCGTTGCGAATGCCAGACCAGCAGCCACAAGGAAGATAATGACGGGCAGAAAATACTGCAGCCCAACCGCACTGCCGCTCAGAAGTTTTGCGACATAGAACTTCGCGCCCAGCAGGCTCGTCATGCCCGACAGCGTCCATGCCAGCGTCAAAATCATCATGGGGCTGACCATCGCCTTGAAGCCCTCGGGGATGCAGTCCGCGAAATCCTGAAAGGTCATGACATTCCGCACCCGGTAGAACACAAAGGTAAACATCAGCGCGATGCTGCTGCCGAACACCAGACCCATCGAGGCGTTGCAGTCGGCAAAGGCGGTCACAAAATCCACGCCCTCGAAGAAGCCGCCCGTGTAGATCAGCCCGAAAATGCAGCCAGCGATCAGCACCAGAACGGGGACGATGAGATCAACAACATGTCCGGCGGCATCGTTGGTAGGGATGATATCGTCCCCGTAGGGACGATCCTCGGTGGTGAAGAGATCGCCGTTTTTCGCGTTGTCCTCGTGGAGCTTCATCGAACCATATTCCGTTCCCGTAAAGATCATAAACAGTGCCATGATGATGGTGAGGATGGCATAGTAATTATAGGGGATGGTGCGCAGAAACATTGTGAAGCCGTTGATGTCCGAGCCTTCCGGCACAGAGGAGGTAACAGCCGCCGCCCAACTGGAAACCGGCGCAATGATGCAGACCGGCGCAGCGGTCGCGTCAATGAGGTAAGCCAGCTTCGCGCGGGAGACTTTCTGGCTGTCGGTGACCGGACGCATGACAGAGCCAACGGTCAGGCAATTGAAATAGTCATCAACAAAGATCATCACACCCAGAAGCAGGGTCGTGAACTGCGCACCCGCACGGGTGTGGATATGGGTGGATGCCCAGCGTCCAAACGCCGCGCTGCCGCCTGCCTTGTTCATCAGAGCGACCAGAATGCCCAGCATGACAAGAAAGATCAGGATTCCGACATTTCCGCTGTCTGCCAGCTTGTAGATCATGCCGCCCTCCTCATTGAAGAAAAGGGTGTTCAGAGCAAGCTCAAGGTTGCCGTTCGCGTAAAGCAATGCGCCCGTTGCGATGCCGACCAGCAGCGAAGTATAAACCTCCTTCCTGTTCAACGCAAGCACGATGGCGACGACCGGCGGGAGAAGGGAAAGCACCGTGCTGTACACAACGCAGGTGTAGGTGGATGGGTCAGCGATCTTGCCGGGTGTGACAGCAGTACACCACAGCAGCAGGGCAAAGACCAGCAATGCCCCGACCCACGAAAGATTGACTTTTTTCATAGGCGATTGATTCCTCTTTTGGATCTCGGGTGATTTTTCGGACGACTTCGGGCAGACTAACACCGGATGCCTGAACAAAGGAGATGTGCGTCATGCCGGATTATAAAGCAATGTATCTGGAGCTTTTCCGTGCCAATGAGCAGGCTGCCCGCCTTCTCTGGGAGGCGCAGCAGCGTGCCGAACAGCAGCTTCTGGAAGAGTCGCCGCCTCCGCTGCGGCTGGACACAAACAAAGGCTCCCCTGATAGGGGAGCTGGCAATGCCGACAGGCATTGACTGAGAGGTTTAGTTTTTCTTCGCTTCCGCCTTTGCCGCAAACTTCGCGTTGTTGATAATGAACCGCTCGTGCGTACCGCCGCCGACCATGCCTTTTTCGTCGTGCAGGGTCACATGGAAAACCAACTTCCGCCCCTCAACGGCAGTCAGCTCGCTCTCGCAGGTGACAGTCATCCCGATGGGCGTAGGGGCGGTATGCTCCAGCTCCAATTTCGTCCCGACCGAGCCGCAGCCCTCGTCCAGCTCAGACGCAACGCTCATCCAGCAGGTCTTTTCTGCCAATGCGACCAGCGCAGGCGTTGCGAACACATCCAACGTGCCGCTGCCCATCGTCTTTGCGGTGTTCTCAGGGGTAACGAGCTGACTCTGCTCACCATGAATGCCAACAGTCAACATAAAAATACTTCCTTCCAAAGTTGAGATAAATTCCGGATCGTCTTATAGGATATCACATTTTTCGCCGTTCTGCACCTGTATTCGGCAATTTTTCTGAAAATCCCTCTTTTTGCAGAAGAAGCGATTTAACCAAGAACGACATTCGTCTATCCTTTCTCTCTTACCGAAAACATTGAACATGGATTTTTTCATGATTTTCCTGTATCATAGGGGTACAGGGAGGTACTGACATGAATTCATCCAAAATCAAACCACTTCTGCTCAATGCGGCAGCGATCACATTCGGCAACGCGCTTTATTCGCTGGCGGTGGCTGTGTTCCTTGAACCCGCCGGACTTATCACAGGCGGCGCGACTGGTATCGCACTGGCAGTCGGACGCCTGACCGGACTTTCCGTTTCAGGCGTTCTGCTGGTGTTCAACCTCGCCATGCTGGTCTGGGGCTGGGCGGTGCTTGGGCGGGCATTCGCGTTCAACACCCTTGCCAGCAGCCTGCTCAGTCCGTTTTTCCTTGAGGTATGGTATCGCCTGCTGAACGGACGCATCCTGACCGATGATATCATCCTCTGCACCATTTTTTCCGGCATCGGTATTGGCGTCGCACTGGGCATCGTCCTGCGTTCCGGCGCATCCACAGGCGGCATGGACATCCCGCCGCTGGTGCTTCACAAGTGGTTTCGTCTTCCGGTCTCCGCAACGATGATGGCATTCGATGTCGCCATTCTGCTGGTGCAGGCGATGTTCAGCCCTGTGCGGCAGGTGCTATACGGCATCGTGATGGTCATCATCCACACCATCGTCATGGATAAGATGCTCCTGCTCGGTAACAGCCGCACACAGGTCAAGATCATCAGCGCAAAGTCCGATGCGATCCGCGCCGCCATTCTGGGCGACCTTGACCGCGGCGTAACGATCCTGCACAGCGAGGGCGGCTACACCCGTGAGCCGGCTTCCCTGCTGCTGACCGTCGTATCCAATCGGGAGCTGCCCAAGCTGGAACGTCTCATCCACAGCATCGACCCCGAATGCTTTATGATCGTCAGTCGTGTCACTGAGGTCTCCGGACGTGGCTTCTCCATGGATAAGCATTATCAATAATTTACAGCGCAAATGAGAGCGGTCACTGTCACTTGGACAGCAACCGCTCTCATTTTCATTTTCTTATTTACATCAGCGGCGCGATGGCTTTCAACGCAATGCCCATTGCGTGAAGAAGTGGGTGGTTCTGCCAGATGCTTTCCCGGGTCGGCTCCACGGTGCGGCACTGTTCCAGCGTTGTCTGAAAATCCTGTTCGATCTCCGGGATGCAGGCCGTGTCCACCATCCAGACCGCATTTTCAAAGTGATGGTACAGGCTGCGGTAATCAAGGTTGATGGTGCCGACCACGGCCTCTTTCCCATCCACCACGAAGACCTTTGCGTGGACAAAACCAAGTGTCCATTCGCTGATCTTGACGCCCGATTTCAGCAGGGCGGCGTAGTGGGTCTTCGCCAGTGAGTAGGCGAATTTTTTATCCGGCACACCGGGCAGAATGAGGTGAACGTCCACGCCACGCTCCGCCGCAAACCGGAGAGCAAGCTCCATCTCACCATCGAGGATCAGATACGGAGTCATAATGTGGACATGCTTCTGCGCCCGGTTGAGCAGGTCGATGTAGACCATCTCACCCACCCGTTCGCCGTCCAGCGGACAGTCGCCGTAGGGCGTCACAAAACCCTTGGCGTTTTCCGGCACCGGGATAGGTTCGTTGAGAAACCGTTCCAGCTCCGGCTGCTGCATGATGCTCCACTGCTGCAGAAACAGTGCAGTCAGGGATCGAACCCCCTCACCTTCCAGCATGATGGCAGCATCCTTCCATCGGCCGTATTTTTCAACATGGTTGATGTACTCGTCCGCCAGATTGACGCCGCCGGTAAAACCGATTCGGCCATCAATGACCAATATTTTTCGGTGGTCGCGGTAGTTGTAATGAGTCGAGACAAAGGGCATGACCGGCGAAAACACTTTGCACCGGATGCCAAGTTTTTCGAGCCGCTTTGGGTAGTCGCGCGGCAGGGTCGAAAACTCGCAGGTGCCGTCGTACATCACCCGGACATCCAGACCCTCGGCGGCTTTCCGCGCCAGAATTTCGAGGATTTTGCCCCACATCAGACCCTCGTCGATGATGAAGTATTCGACGAAGATGTACTTCTCGGCCTTTTCCAGCTGGCGGAGCAGCTCCGCGAATTTTTCCTCGCCGCCGGGGAAGTAGGTCACAGCAGTATCTTCCCGTACCGGGAAACCGCCGCCCCTGCCGTCCAGATACCGTGCCAGCGACGCCGCACCCGGATTTTGTTTTTCCAGTTTCCGGAACGTCTCATTCTCCTGCGGCAGATGGGCACGCGTCTCGCCTTCCAGCTGTAACAGCCGCTTTTGCAACAGGTTGTGGCCGACGTTGCTCTTGATGTAGAAGAACAGCGGCACACCCACGACAGGCAAAACAGCGATGACGACCAGCCATGTGATCTTTACGCTGTTATCCATATCGCAGTTCAACAGATAGAGGACCATGCCGACGGTCAGCAGGATGCTGCTTCCGAAGTAGTGGGGAACCAGATTCCCGAACCAGCGGAAGATCATGAACAGGAGACCGAATTGCAGCAGCAAAAGCAGCAGCATCAATCCGAACCGGCTGAAGATGGCGCGCACCAGCCCCATCTTTCCCTTTTTGATGAGCCGCATCCCACCGTCCTCAATATCCCGAACTTTTCCTTTCATGTTTTCTTTGAACGCTTCTGTCTGCACAGTGGAGCCTCACTTTCAAATCAGCTTCAGGTATTCAAACGCCTGATACAGACCGTCCTTGTCCACATCTCCGGTCACATAGTCCGCAGCCGCTTTGATCTCGTCCCCTCCGCTTCCCATCGCAACGCCATAGCCGCAGGCATCAAACATCGGGATGTCAACCTTTGCGTCACCAAAGGCAATGGTATCCTCTTTCGATGCGCCCAGAGCCTCAAGCAGGACATTGACGGCATGTGCCTTTGTGATGTCCTTCACGCCCATATCGCCAAAGAGAGCGTTCTCGCCTGCACCGCCCCATGTGCCGTGCTGCATCTCCGGAAATGCCTTCTGCGCATCGAGGAAATCCTGATAGTCGTGCAGGACATAGCTGATCTTATTCAGATCGTCACGGTACAGCTCGCCATCCCAGATCATGCCAGGGAAGGCTTCCTCATAGGTCATATCCTCCTTCACGGCACGTCCCTTCCGGTGGCTGTACTCGCCCATGACCCGAACGACTACATCCTTGAACGTCCGGCTGGCGAACAGACCATTATTGCTTTCGAGGTAGAATTCCAACCCACGGGCATCCAGCCAATCCACGATGCGGCGGCACTGATCGGCGGTGATCAGCTGATGAAGCAGAACCTTCCCGTCCGATTCCACATAGCTGCCGTTGCCGCCGATATAGCCGTCAATGCCGATATCCCAGATCTCCTGTTTGTTCTCCGCCTTGCTGCGTCCGCTGCACAGGTAGACGCGGTGCCCGTTTGCCCGGGCTGCACGGATGGCACGGACTGCCGACTCAGGCAGATGGTTTTCGTAATCCACCAGCGTACCGTCGATGTCGATCAATAAAATTTTGCTCATGGCTGTGTTCTCCTCATTCAAAAAATTTTCCATACTGCATTTGAAGACTGTCAAAAGCTGCTGAAATGTGGTATGATATCTACCAGACAAGTATAACGCATTGGAATCGGATTTTCTATATCAATCGCATGCGGGAGGAATTTGAAGTTATGAATAATCTCATCATCGGCATTGCAGGCGGCTCGGGTAGCGGAAAAACCACGCTGGCTCTCCGGCTGAAGGAGCGTTTCGGCGAGGACGAGGTGCGCCTTATCTCGCATGACAGCTACTACAAGCGTCACGATGAGCTGCCCTTTGAGGAACGCTGCAAGCTGAACTACGACCATCCGGATGCTTTTGACAATGATCTTCTCATTGAGCATCTCAAGGAGCTGAAGGCGGACAATCCCATCGACTGCCCTGTTTACGATTACAGCAACCACAACCGCAGCGATGAAGTCCAGCACATCGAGCCGGCACCTGTCCTCATCGTCGAGGGCATCCTGCCGCTCGCTGAGCCGGAGCTGTGCGAACTGTTCGACTACAAAATTTATGTTGATACCGACGCCGACGAGCGCATTCTCCGCCGCATCCTTCGGGACGTCAAGGAGCGTGGTCGCTCCCTTGACAGCGTGATCAGCCAGTACCTCACTACGGTCAAGCCGATGCACGAGGCGTTCGTTGAGCCGAGCAAGCGGAACGCCGATATCATCGTTCCCAATGGCGGCGAAAATACGCAGGCCGTCGAGATGCTGGCGCACCATATCCGTCGCCTCATCGAGAAAGCAAACATGATGTGATTTCTTTCTGAAAAACGAACCGACCCGGACGCTTTTTACGGCATTCGGGTCGTTTTTTCATGCAGTTTCAGTTGTGGATGGAGGTGCGCACCAATGCACGCTTGAGGCGTGCCTGTGCCAGCTCATAGTCGCGGCGGTCGAGATTCTTCTGTGCAAGGATATCCTCGGCGCGCTTCTTGGAAGCTTGGGCACGGGCTTGGTCGATGTCCTCCGCCCATTCCCATGTGGTCGCCACCAGACGCACTTCGCCGTCCAGCACACTGAGCATTCCACCCATGCAGGCGGCACGGCGGCGGTTTCCTTCGGCATCCACGAGATGCGCTTCGCCCATCCCCAGCGCGGTGCAGTAGTCGCCATGCTTGGCAAGGATAGCAAGGTCGCCGTCGATAGCGCGGCAGACCACCCGCTCGGCCTGCCCATCAAAAGCACAGCCGTCCGGTGTAACTACCGTCAGATGAAAGGTCGTCATGGTTTACCCCTTCTTTGCCTTGGCGAATACGTCATCAATCGTACCCGCAAACAGGAATGCGCTCTCAGGCAGCTCATCGCACTCGCCGTTCAGGATCATCTTGAAGCCACGCAGGGTCTCCTTCAGCGGCACATACTGACCTGGCATCCCGGTGAACTGCTCCGCAACATGGAAGCTCTGGGACAGGAAACGCTGTACCTTGCGGGCACGGCTGACCGTCCGCTTGTCGTCCTCGCTCAGCTCGTCCATACCCATGATGGCGATGATGTCCTGCAGCTCCTTGTAACGCTGCAGAACCTTCTGAACGGCACGAGCAATTTCGTAATGCTCCTGACCCACGACCTCCGGGCTGAGGATACGGCTGGTCGAATCCAGCGGATCGACTGCCGGATAGATGCCCTGCGAGGCGATATCACGGCTCAGAACGGTGGTCGCATCCAGATGGGTGAAGGTCGTTGCCGGAGCAGGGTCAGTCAGGTCATCTGCGGGAACATAGACTGCCTGAACCGAGGTGATCGAGCCCTTGCGGGTCGAGGTGATGCGCTCCTGCAACGCGCCCATTTCGGTCGCCAGCGTCGGCTGATAGCCGACGGCGGACGGCATACGACCCAGCAGAGCCGAGACCTCCGAGCCAGCCTGCGTGAAGCGGAAGATGTTGTCGATGAAGAGCAGAACGTCCTGATTCTTCACGTCGCGGAAATACTCTGCCATCGTCAGACCCGACAGGGCGACACGCATACGTGCTCCCGGTGGCTCGTTCATCTGACCGTAGACCAGCGCGGTCTTGTTGATGACGCCGCTCTCGGTCATTTCGCCGTAGAGGTCGTTGCCCTCACGGGTGCGCTCGCCGACACCGGTAAAGACGGAATAACCGTTATGCTCGGTGGCAATGTTGTAAATAAGCTCCTGGATCAGAACCGTCTTGCCGACGCCTGCGCCACCGAACAGACCGATCTTACCGCCTTTTGCGTAGGGGCAAATGAGGTCAACGACCTTGATGCCGGTCTCCAGAATTTCGGTGGTGGACTGCTGCTCCTCATAGCTGGGAGCAGGACGATGGATGGGCCAATAGGCATCCGGTGTGGGCGCAGGCTTGTTATCGACCGGCTCGCCCAGCAGGTTGAACACGCGACCCAGACACTGGTCGCCGACCGGAACCTTGATCGGTTCGCCCGTATCAACGGCGTCCGTGCCGCGCACCAGACCATCCGTGCTGCTCATCGCAATGCAACGCGCCACATTGTCTCCCGTCAACTGAGCGACCTCAACGATCAGCTTCTGACCGTGATTGTCGATCTCAATGGCGTTGAGCAGCTCCGGCAGCTGTCCATCCTCAAACTGGATGTCCAGAACCGGACCGATGACCTGGATTACCTTGCCGATGTGTTTTTCGGACATAGGCTTATACTCCTTATCTTTCAAATCACTTTCCAGCGTCCTCGCCCTCTCAGACCGCTTCGCGCCCAGCTCTCCCAAAGGGAGAGCCATGCCTCCCACTCTGGGAGAGGTGGCATGGCGAAGCAATGACAGCGAGGGCGAGCCGCCTTTAAATCTCCGCGCCTGCTACGATCTCTGTGATCTCCTGCGTGATCGCAGCCTGACGTGCGCGGTTATAATACAGATTCAGATGGTCGATCATCTCTCCGGCATTCTTGGTCGCGGCATCCATCGCGGTGCGGCGGGCGACCAGTTCACTGGCGACGCTCTCACAGACTGCGCCATACACAATACCTGCGACATATTCCGGAATGATGGCTTTGAACACTTCCTCACTGCTGGGCTTATACAGGATCTGGCTACGGCGGGCTTCGACCTTCTGCTCCTCAGTCGGTTCCATGGACAACGGCAGCACCTCCATTGTAGCGGCGGTCTGGGTCATCATCGAATCGAATCGTGTATAGCAGATCTTGACCGCATCGTAGTCGCCCTTCAGGAAGCCCGCAGTGATCCGGCGGGACAACTGGAAGCACTCCCCCACCGAGATATCCGCCGCCATCAGCACCTCCTCTGTGAAGAGCTCTGCCTCATGATGGAGGAAATATTCCGCCGAACGCTTGCCGATGGGAAGGACTATGACCGGACCGGACTGTGCTTCAGCCTGCTTGAAGACATTGGCATTGTACCCGCCCGCCAGTCCACGGTCGCCTGCAATGACGATGAGCAGGGTCTTTTTAATCTCCGAACGCCGCAGATACGGGTTGCGGGCACAGGGGTCCGCCGCTGCGATCTTCACCAGCGACTCGTGCAGGGTCTCAAAATAGGGGCGGCTGTGTTCCACCCGCTCCTTGGCTCGCCGCATCTTGGAGGACGCCACCAGCTCCATGGCCTTGGTGATCTGCATGGTACTTTCTACGCTTTTGATGCGCAGCTTGATGTCCTTCATGGAACCTGCCATGCGTTACACGCCTCCTTCCTGTCAGTGTGCCTTGAGAAAGCTCTCGGTATAGGCAGACAGGACACTCTTGAGAGCTTCTTCGGTGTCCTTGTCCAGATTGCCCGTGGTGCGGATGGTGTCCATCACGACCGCACCCTCCGCATTGTTGTCGAGGTATTCATACAGGCTCTTCTCATACTCGGCCACATCGCTGACCTTGACCTTGATAAGGTAGTCATGGATGGTGGCGTACAGAATGGCAACCTGCTTCTCGACCGGAACGGGTGCGGAGCGGTTCTGCTTCAGTACCTCAACGATGCGCTCGCCCTGTGCCAGACGTGCCTTGGTATCCGCATCGAGGTCAGAGCCAAACTGCGCAAAGGATTGCAGCTCACGGTACTGAGAATAGATCAGCTTCAGCGTGCCCGCAACCTTCTTCATCGCTTTGATCTGCGCGTTGCCGCCGACACGGGAGACGGAAATGCCGGGGTTGACCGCCGGCATAACGCCCGAGTGGAACAGCTCGGTCTCGAGGAAGATCTGCCCGTCCGTGATGGAAATGACGTTTGTCGGGATATACGCCGAAACGTCGCCTGCCTGCGTCTCAATAATAGGCAGAGCCGTCAGACTGCCGCCACCCAACTCCTTCGAGAGCTTTGCCGCACGTTCCAGCAGGCGGGAGTGCAGATAGAAAACGTCGCCGGGATATGCTTCACGTCCCGGGGGACGACGGATCAGCAGGGACAGGGCACGGTATGCGACGGCGTGCTTGGACAGGTCGTCGTAGATGATCAGGACATGCTTGCCCTGATACATGAAGTACTCACCCATCGCACAGCCGGAATACGGCGCAATATACTGCAAGGGCGACAGCTCCGATGCCGTAGCGGAGACGACGATGGTATAATCCATTGCGCCCGCTTCGGTCAGGCTCTGAACGAGGTTCGCCACGGTGGAACGCTTCTGACCGATGGCGACATAGATGCAGATGACATCCTTGCCCTTCTGGTTGATGATGGTATCGGCGGCAATGGTCGTTTTGCCGGTCTGACGGTCGCCGATGATCAGCTCACGCTGACCGCGTCCAATGGGGATCATCGAGTCGATCGCCTTGATGCCCGTCTGCAAAGGCTCCTTGACGGGCTGACGCGCAATGATTCCAGGCGCAGGGCTCTCGATGGCACGGAACTCGGTCGTTTCGATCGGACCCGCTCCATCAATGGGCTGACCCAGCGCATTGACGACACGCCCGATCATGGCGTCGCCGACCGGAACGGACACGACCTTGCCTGTGCGCTTGACGGTGCTGCCTTCCTTGATGCCGGCGTCCGAGCCGAGCAGAACGATGGAGACAGTGTTCTCCTCAAGGTTCTGCGCCATGCCGTATTCGCCATTATCAAACTGAAGCAGCTCACCCGCCATGCACTTTTCCAGACCGCTGGCACGGGCGATGCCGTCGCCGACCATGATAACCGTGCCGACCTCGCTCTGCTCAATCACATTCTCATAGTGCTTGATCTGCGCACGGATGATTTTGGAGATCTCTTCAGGTTTCAGTTGCATTGTTGTGTCTTCACCACTCAATTCTATTTTCTATTTCGGGTGGAATAGCCCTCTCAGGCACTTTGTGCCAGCTCTCCCAAAGGGAGAGTCCTTGGCAAAGAGGGTAACTGAAATTCTCATATGCCAAGTTATCTCAATTGCTTTTTATAGAGTTGCTGTTGCAATATTTTTGCGGAGACTGGCAAGGCGATTCTGAACCGTGCCGTCCAGCTCTGTGCCCTCGATATCCAGACGGATGCCGCCCAGAACCGTGGGATCGACCTTGGTTTTCAGGTCGATCTTCTTTCCGGTCACAGCCTCCAGCTTGTCGTGCAGGCGGGCTGTCTGCTCGCCGCTCATTGCGACCGCAGAGACGGCTGTCGCTTCGAGGATGCCGTATGCGTCGTTGTACCGGATGCGGTACGACCGGGCACAGCCCGACAGCTCCCGCAGATATCCCTTCTCGCAGAGGAGCTTAAGGAAGTTGAGCAGATACAGATGGATCTTCCCTCGGAACACCTCGTCCAGAAGAGCGCATCGTTCCTTTTTCGGGATACTGGGAATGCTCAGCAAATGCAGATACTCCGGGTCGCCCTTGAGGATCGCCGCCATCGCTTCCAGCTCGTCCAGGATCCGGGTCTCCAAGCCTTCCTCTGCCGCCAGATCGTACAGGCTCGTGCCGTACATCTTCGCGATCTCGGTCATGATGCTTCACCCACGTTCTTGATGAATTCGTCGATCAGATCCTGATGGTCTTTTTCTTTGATCTCGCGCTCGACCACCTTGGAGGCAATCTCCATCGCCATGCCGCCGATCTCATCCTTGACCTCGTTGACAGCCTTCTTGCGCTCCTGCGCAATGTCGGCTTCTGCCTTCTGCTTGAGGGCAGCAGCCTGCGCACGCGCCTCGCCCAGCAGCTCTTCACTGCGGGCGGTGGCTGTCTTTTGTGCCGCAGCCACGATCTGGTTCGCCTCGGCACGGGCATTTTGAAGGTTCTGTTCATACTCAGCCTTCATTGCTTCCGCCTCGGTACGGAGCTTTTCCGCATCCGCGATCTGACTGTCCGCCTTGGCTTTGCGCTCGGCGATCACCTTTTTGACCGGGTTCAGCAGCAGCTTTTTAAAGATGAACAACTGGATCATCAGGTTGCAGATCTGTGCGACGAACGTCCAGCCATCCAGCGTGATCAACGCTTGATAAAGTTGCATAAGCGTCTCCCTTCTTTCGTATTTTTTAACTCAGAAGACTGCTCAGCCCAGATAGTTCATGAACATGCCGGGGGCAAGGAAGATCAGCAGCAGACCCGTGACGAAGCCGTAAATACCGGTCGTCTCAGACAGTGCGACGCCAAGGATCAGGGTGCTGGTAACGTCGCTCTTGCACTCGGGCTGACGACCAACGGCTTCACAGGCAGCAGCGGCAGCGTTGCCTTCGCCGATACCAGGACCGATACCTGCGATCAGCGCAAGACCCGCGCCGATGCCGCAGCCAGCCAGAGCGATACCACGAGCAAGAAGTTGAAAATCAGTCATTTTAGTTGTCCTCCTGAAAATTAGTCGTTTTGGGGGGATACCGGAACAGGAAGCCTTACTCCTCTCCGGCAGCGCGTTTGATGAAGATCGTCGTCAATGTGCAGAAAATGAACGCCTGAATGCAACCGCCGAACCAGTCGAAGTACAATCCGGTAAAGGCCGGAATGCCGATCTGGAAAAGCTGGATCTGACTCAGGAAGCCGGGCAGCCAGCCGAACACGACATGGCTGAGGCTTGCCAACGCCCAATACAGCAAGGTGGAGATGACGGTACCGGACAGAATGTTGCCGAAATGACGGAACGCCATACTGACAGGGGTCGAGATCTCGGACAGCACATTGATGGGAGCCATCAGGAAGATGGGGTCGAGCAGACCTTTCAGATAGGTGAGGATGCCGTTCGTTGTGATCTTATAATACATGATGATGACAAAGACCACGATCGCCCATGCCGCCTCTGTGTTCAGGTCTGCCGTCGGGCTCCACAGTCCGATGACACTGATCAGGTTGCATCCGATGCCCAGTGCGAAGATCGACCCGACCAGCGGGATATACTTGTCAAAGTGATACCCCATGTTCTCGTGAACGAACTGGTCGAGCCGCTCCACGATGAATTCGGCAGCAGCCTGCCGCTTGGAGACATTTTCCAGCTTGAGGTCATGCCCCAGCCAGAACGCCAGACCCGACAGCAGTGCCATCACGATCCATGTGCTCACCAGGGTCTGAGTAATTTTGAAGTCGCCCAGAATCGGGATGCTGGTATGGATGGTATACAGGATCTTTGCGCCGTTCAGTTCCATTTGTTACGTTTCACCCCCTTTTGTTCCGGGGTTTTCCTCCTGCGCCGATGCAGGTGCGGGGTCGTCCTCCACTGAAACGTCCACCGCCTCCTGCTTGGGCACAAAAGGCTGGTACTTTCCGGTTATTTGCAGATAATAAATGGTGACACGAGGGAAAAACAGCGGCAGAACACTGGCAAACGGCTGGAAGCAGGGTGCGGCGATCGCCACGACCACCCAGACCGCCTGCATCAGCATCCGCGCGTTGTGCGAAAGCTGTAATTTGGCTTTGCGGCGTTTTTCATCCTGCTCATCGACGATTTTTTGTACAACAAAGCAGATGCCCGCAAAGTTTGCGATGGCGACGGCTGCACCGAGGATACTGCCCAGAATGACCGTGGAGTCGAACCTGACCCACCCCACCAGATGCAGTGCGGCGAAGATCACCCACATGACAGCGGTACAAATTGCTGTGCCGCAGGCGATACGGGTCAGCTCCTTCTTGGATTCCGGCTGCAATTTCATAAGCGAACCTCCCGATAATTATTGATGCGTATTGAATCCGACACGATGGTTTTTGTCCTTTTCAGCGCGATTCATACGTTCTTTGGCAAAGACCCAGAAATTCTGCGCGCCGGCAGCCAGTCCAAAACCGATGCCCGGGAGATAAACCCACATCGGCCAGTTCCAGTGACTGACCGTCCACCAGCAGCCCAGCAGACAGAGCACCAGCGGAAGCAGCATGTTCAAGCCCAATTGCGTCAGCCAGACGATGTCTTCCAGCACTTTATACATTCCCTTCACGACTGACGCCCCCTTCCGCTCACGGCAAAGAATTTTTTCTGGCTAAAAATCTTATACACTCATTATAATCATTTTCAATTCAAAACACAATGAAACACAATGAATTTTTCACCAAAAATATAGTGAATGTTAACAGTTTGTTAAAACTTACCAAATAACTGTTCGTACCATGCGCACTCTGTATTCCTCTGAGGACATCATTCCTATCATATTGTCAAGAATTCCGTTTTATCCTTGTGCAAAAAGTCAAATTGCAGACAAAGAAAAGCCACCCCCAAGGAGACGGTCCTTCTTCGGGAAGAAAACCGCCTCTTTGGGATGGCTCAGGAATTTTCCGGATAAATGACCGGAATCAATTCAAAATTCCACGCATCAGTTCGCAAGGATCATCGCAATGTAAACAACATCGTCTTCAACCGTTACTGCGACACCAAGCGTTTTCGGGGTCAGATTCACACTGCTCATCTGAAGCCGAATCGAATTCCAATACAACGCCATTATTTCCTGAACATTCTCTTTTGTAAAACGTGCCGTATCAAGATACATGAAGAAGGGCACACCGGTCTTTTTCTGTTTGACCAAAGAACTTCCCATTGCCGTTGCAGCAGCCTTGTAGGTCTCCTGATAATTTCCCTCTGCAACACCTCTTTGAATCTTCAGCATCTTGACAGTGTCATCCAAGCCTGCAACAGCCGCATCGCTGACGCCAGTGTCTTTCTCCAACGTTACGCCCTTTCCTTTTGCAAATTCCTGCACCCAAGCCGTCACGCTGTCCTCTTTCGTCTTATCATGGTTAGTCGGCGGTGTAACTGCGCTGCCACCTCCGCAAGCAGTCAGAAGCGTCAGAGACATTGCTGCCACTAAAAGAATCGCCGTCCGGCGTTTGCTGACCGGACGGCGGTTCTAAGGAAGCTGATTTAATTCAGTGGGAAATTACCAGAGGTTTGCAGTCTCGTTGTAAAGACCTTCGTAGCTCTTGGCGGAGACATCCCAGCCGAAGTCGCACTCCATGACGTGCTTGACGAGATTGTCCCAGTTTTTCTTATTGTTGTAGGCATCCTGCGCACGGCAGCATGCGTCGTACAGCTCATGAGAGCTGTAGCCAGCAAAGGTGAAGCCATTGCCATCGCCCATCGTGGAGTCATGGATGGAGTCACGCAGACCGCCCGTCTCACGGATGATGGGAGGCGTACCGTAACGGCAGGCGACCATCTGTGCCAGACCGCAAGGCTCACTCTTGGAAGGCATAATGAAAGAGTCCGCGCCAGCGTAGATCTGCTGAGATAGAGCCGGCTCGAAGCCGATGTAAGTGCCGACACGACCCGGATGGCGGGCAGCCAGATCGGAGAAAAAGCTCTCATACTGGTTCTCACCGCTGCCAAGGATCACCAGCTCGATGCCACGATCGACCAGCCCATCCGCAACGCTCTGAACAAGGTCAAAGCCCTTCATGCCAACCATACGGCTGACCATACCGAAGACAGGGCTGCCGTCCTGATCCAGACCAAACCGCTCCTGCAATGCCTTCTTGCAGGCCGCCTTGCCCTCTTTGAAGTTCTTAACGCTGTAATTGCTTACAATGTTGGGGTCGGAAGCAGGGTCGTTGGCATCCATATCAATGCCGTTCAGGATGCCGCACAGCTTGTACTGCTTCTCACGGAGCAGAGCGTCCAGACCATAGCTGAACCACGGGTCAAGGATCTCCTGTGCGTAGGTCGGGCTGACGGTGGTGATCTTGTCCGCCGTCTCGATTGCGCCCTTCATGAAGTTAGCGCAACCATCATACTCGAGGATGTGCTGGTCACGATGACCGATGCCGCAGGTATCCTCCAGAATATCCGTACTGTACTTGCCCTGATAGGCAATGTTGTGGATGGTGAAGATGGTCTTGATCCGGTTGAACTTGTCAAGATGGCGATAGTACAGGTTCAGGTAGACGGGCACAAGTGCCGTCTGCCAGTCGTTGCAGTTGATGATGTCGGGGGTGAAATCAATGTAGAACAGGGTCTCGAGGACAGCGCGGGAGAAGAAAGCGAACCGCTCGCCATCATCGTAGAAGCCGTACAGACCACGACGCTTGAAGTAATACTCGTTGTCGAGGAAATAGTAGGTCACGCCGTTGACTTCGGCCTTGAACAGACCGCAGTACTGGCTGCGCCAGCCGACCGGAACGGAATAGTTAGTGACATATTCCAGCTTATCACGGAACTTCAGGTCGCCGTACAGCGGCATGATAACCCGCGCGTCCACGCCGTCCTTGACAAGAGCTTTGGGCAGAGAACCGGCAACATCCGCCAGACCGCCGGACTTTGCAAAGGGGGTCGCTTCCGAAGCAGCATACAGAATTTTCATGAAAACGCTCCTTTCAAAAGAGAGGTCATAGAAAAGAGCGGGCGGAGGCACAAGATGCCCCCGCCCCTCTTTAAGAGGGGCTACCGGGGAGGGAGCCGCCCCTGTGATGGATCAGAGAATAAAGCCTGCTCAGACAGTGTGCTTCTTCTGAACATAGACCGGGAAGCTCTCGGTACCGGACAGCTTTTTGCCTGCCGTGATCCGGACGTTCTTGTCCGTCACAACGCAATCCAGCTGCGCGTCAGCCTCCACGACCGTATCCTGCATCAGGACACAGTTCTTGACGACTGCGCCCTTCTTGACCTTGACACCGCGGAAGAGGACACAGTTCTCGACCGTACCCTCGATGATGCAGCCATCCGCCAGCAGAGACTTGCTGACGCTCGAGCCGGTGACGTAGCGGGTCGGGTTATCATCACGGATCTTGGTGTAGATGGGGCTCTTCTTGGGGAAGAGCGCGTCCAGATTCTCTTCGTCGATCAGCTTCATGTTCTCGTCGAAGTAGCTCTTCATATCGCAGACATGCGCCACATAGCCCTTATACTCCACAGCGTGGACATTCAGGATGTTGACATTGTGTGCGAGGATATCGCGCTCGAAGTAGATCAGACCACGGGCGGTGGCATCCTTCACCAGCTTAATGAGGGTCTCACGCTCAAGGACATAAATGTTCAGGTCGAGGTTCTGGACGCCCGGGCGATAATCGTTGAACAGTAGCTCCGTCACACGACCATTCTCATCGACGGTCAGGGTGTAATTGTCGTTCTTCAGACCCTCGGGGATCTCCGTCTTCTGATATGCGATGGTAACGTCTGCGCCGCTTGCCTGATGCGCAGCCAGCAGAGCGTTGAAGTCATAGTTGATGGCGATGTTGGCATCGCTCATGACAACGTAACGCTCCTTCTGGTTCTCGAGGAAGCTCAGGATGGAGCTGAGAGCCTCGACACGACCGGAGTAGATGCGGACGCCCTTCTCAGCAAAGGGAGGGACGATGTTCAGACCGCCGTGACGACGTGCCATATCCCATTCACGTCCGGTGCCCAGATGATCCATCAGAGAGTGGTAGTTCTTGCGCACCACGATGGAAACATTGGAGATGCCGCAGTTCGCCATGCTGGACAGCATGAAATCGACCATGCGGTAACGACCTGCAAACGGGATCGAAGCCATCGCACGCTCGGTGACAAGCTCCGGTACAGTGTTATCATAGCTGTTGGGGAAAATGATGCCCAACGCATTGTTGTTCTGGCTCAGCATACTTCCTCGCCCTCCTTGACGGATTCAAATACTTTCGCGCCCTCTTTGACAGTTGCGCCTGCGCCGATGGTCAGACCCGTGCCTACATGAGCGATCGGACCGCTGCCGCCGACCGTTGCGCCCGCGCCGATCTTGACATCCTCAGCCAGAATGCAGCGTTTGACGACAGCACCTGCCTTAATGACGACGCCATCCATCAGGACAGCATCCTCAACCGTCGCACCCTCTTCGACCACGACGCCTGCACTCAGAACAGAGTGCTTGACGTTGCCGTAGATCTTGCAGCCCTCGGTCACAAGAGAGTCCTGCACAACGGCTCGAGGACCGATCTTCTGTGCGGGCAGGACGGGGTTGCGGCTGTAGATCTTCCACTTTTCATCGAAAATATCAATGCCGGAGTTCTCCGGATCGAGAACCTCCATATTGGCTTCCCACAGGCTGTCGATGGTGCCGACGTCACGCCAGTAACCAGCAAAGTGGTAAGCGTACATCTTGCGACCATCCCGCAGCAGAGCGGGGATGATGTTCATGCCAAAGTCGTTCTTGGAGTTGGGATCTGCCTCGTCCTCCTCCAGATACTTCTTCAGGACATCCCAGTTGAAGATGTAGATGCCCATCGAAGCCAGATTGGACTTGGGTACCGGCGGCTTTTCCTGGAATTCGGTGATCTTATCATCCTCATCCGCGACCATCAGACCGAAACGGGAAGCCTCCTTCCAATCGACCTCCATGACAGCGACAGAGAACTCTGCGCCCTTCTCCTTGTGGAAGCGGAGGAAGTCCGCATAATCCTGCTTGCAGATCTGGTCGCCGGACAGGATGATGACATACTCCGGATCGTAGTTGTCGATGAAGCTGATGTTCTGGTAGATGGCGTTTGCCGTACCCTTATACCAATCGGTACCCTTTGCCTGCTCATACGGAGGCAGGGTGTGGACGCCGCCATACAGACGGTCGAGATCCCAGGGCTGACCGTTGCCAATGTACTCGTTCAGCTTCTGAGGCTGATACTGGGTCGCAATGCCGACTGTGTCAATATTGGAATTGACGCAGTTGGACAGCGGGAAGTCCACGATGCGATATTTACCGCCGAAGGACACCGCAGGTTTTGCCGTTTTCTGTGTCAGCGCATACAAGCGCGAGCCACGTCCGCCGGCAAGGATCATTGCCACAATTTCTTTTGCCATAGCTTTATTCTCCCCTTTTAAGCATTTCCTGATTTTGGTGGAAATGGTTCAACAATGTTTCTGCAGGACTCACTCTTTTGTCTCGGCGGATTTTTTCGCGCGGGGCTTGCGGGTGGTCTTGGTCGGAGCTTCCTCCGTCTTGACTGCTTTTTCAGCTTTAGGTTTTGCGGTTCGTTTTGCAGGTGCTTTCTTGGGCTTCTCGGCTGGTTCTTCCGCCTTTCCCGAAGTCACGGCTTCCGCAAGCGTTTCTGCCGGCTCTGCCTTGGGTTTTGCCGCCCGCTTTGTGGGTGCTTTCTTGGGCTTCTCGGCAACCTCTTCTGCCTTTGCCGGAGTCACGGCTTTTACAGATTTCTCTGCCGGTTCCGCCTTGGGCTTTGCCGTACGCTTTGCAGGTGCTTTCTTAGGCTTCTCCACCGTTTCCGCTTTCTCTGCCTTTCCGGCTTTTTCGGTCTTGGCGGGCTTCTCTGCCTTTGTCTTTGCGGCTGTCTTTTTCACCGTCGGCTTCTTCTCTTCGGTCTTATCATCAGTTGCCTTGCGGGTGGTGCGTTTGGTCGGCACCTCAAAGTAAAGCGTGCTCATCGGCGGCAGAGTAATGGTAATGCTCTGATCGAAGCCATGAAGCGGCTTTTTCTTGGTGCGGACAGACTTATTATGAACTGTACCGGAACCGCCGAATTCGGTGTCGTCGCTGTTCAGCACTTCCTTATACGCACCGGCAACGGGTGCACCCAGTGTATAGCCCTCACGCAGAACCGGATTAAAGTTGCTGACAACCAGGATCTGCCTGCCCGCCGCGTCCTTGCGCAGGAACGCGATAACGCTCTGCTGCGAGTCATCGGGGACGATCCACTGGAAGCCTTCCCAACTATAATCGATCTGCCAGAATGCTGAATGCTCTTTGTAGAACTTGTTCAGCGTCTTGACGTAGGTCTGCAGCTCGGTGTGCTTCTCGTAGCCCAGCAGCATCCAGTCCATCGGCTTGGCTTCGTTCCACTCGGTGAACTGACCGAATTCCTGACCCATGAAGAGCAGCTTCTTGCCCGGATGTGCCAGCATGTAGCCGAAGAAGGTGCGCAGGTTTGCGAACTTCGCTTCATAGTCACCCGGCATCTTATTGATGAGGCTGCCCTTTCCGTGAACCACTTCATCATGGCTGATGGGCAGGACAAAGTTCTCACTGAATGCGTAGAAGAAGCTGAAGGTCACTTTGTTGTGGTTGCCGGCACGGAAGAGCGGGTCGGTCTTCATATAGCTGAGCATGTCGTTCATCCAGCCCATGTTCCACTTGAAGTTGAAGCCCAGACCTCCATCGGAAGCGGGCTTTGTCACCATCGGCCATGCGGTCGATTCTTCCGCGATCATATATTTGTGCGGGTGGCGGCCCAGCACGGTATTGTTCAGCTTGCGCAGGAACGCAACCGCCTCAAGGTTCTCCTTACCGCCGTCCTTGTTGGGCTCCCATTCGCCCTGCTTGCGGTTGTAATCCAGATACAGCATCGAAGCAACGGCATCCACACGCAGACCATCGATGTGGTACTGCTCCAGCCAATACAGCGCGCTGGAGATCAGGAAGCTCTGCACCTCGCTGCGTCCGAAGTCAAAGACCATTGTGCCCCATTCCTTGTGCTCCCCGCGTTTCGGATTGGGGTCTTCGTAGCAGGGCTCACCGTCGAACATGTACAGACCGAACTGATCCTTCGGGAAGTGTGCCGGAACCCAGTCCATGATGACGCCGATGCCTGCCGCATGGAGCTTATCCACAAAGGTCATAAAGTCCTTCGGGGTCCCATAGCGGCTGGTGGGTGCGAAATAACCTGTGACCTGATAGCCCCAGCTGCCGTCGAACGGATACTCCATAACAGGCAGCAGTTCAACATGAGTATAGCCCATGTCGGTGATGTAAGGGATCAGTTGATCCGCCAGCTCGGAATAATTATAAGGGACGTCGCCCTCCTTCATCTTCCAGCTTCCCGCGTGCATCTCGTAGATGTTCATCGGACCATTGATCACATCGGTCTTCTTCTGCGCTTCCTGCCATGCGTCATCGTGCCAGACAAAGCCGTTCAGGTCAAAGACCTTGCTGCCGTTGGACGGTCGTGTCTCTGCATGGAACGCATAAGGGTCAGCCTTAAAGACCAGCTCTCCGGCACGCGTCGTGACACAGTATTTGTAAACGTCGTATTCCTTCATGCCCGGGATAAACAGCTCCCAGACCGAATCTCCATCGACCTTGCGCATCGGGTGGCTGCCCGGCTTCCAGCTATTGAAGTCGCCCACCACGCTGATGTCTACGGCATGGGGAGCCCAGACGCGGAACACCACGCCGCTTTCCCCCGCACGCTGCTCGATGTGCGCACCGAAATAGCGGTACGCCTCGCAGTTGTTGCCCTGCTTGAACAGGTATACCGGAAGATCAGAAGGATTTCCGTTGATTTTTTCCTCAGTCGGTTTCATAAACAGCTCCCTCCCGCACAGACTGCGGACAGTCTGTACCTTTTACTCTCTTATATTAAAGATTTTTCGCACATTTTTCAAGGCTTTTTCTGGAAAATGTACCATAAACTTTTCGTCGATATTTTTCCGATATATACAACATATCCAATTTTAAACAAGAAATATGGGCAATCCTGACAATTTCTTTGCGAAAAAGAAACATCCGCTCCCTTTTTGCTGAATTTTGCAAACAGGAAGCGGATGTTCTCTGCGTATTCTTTTTTGTCTTTTCCGATGCCGAAGCTCAGCTCACAACGTAAACATTGACCTGGATCGCTCCATTGATGACCGACTCGGCATACGTCTCATAAAACAGATCGACCAGAACATGACCGTCCTGAAGCGCGACGCCTGTATCGGTAGCGATCGCGTAACCGTACACGAAGCTGCCGTCGGTGGAAGCGATATAAAGCAGCGTGCCATAGGGGATGACGTCGGGGTCAACCGCAACCGTGCCGTAACCCAGACCCAGACCCGAAGAACCCTTGCCGCTCTTCGCGTAATATCCGGTAGCTTTGCCCGTCAGGACCTTTTTGTAGGAACTGGGGGCATTGGTCGTGCCGTCTGGACCTGTCAGCGGCGAAACCGGCGCACCCGCTCCATAGGTCTTGATGATATGGTCGGTCGGCTCGACCGTTGTCGTCACATCGACGACGACACTGTTTTCCAGCTCGCCGTCCACATAGCGGTCACGGGTGGTGATGGTCTGCTGACCCTCCGAACCATGCTGCAGCGTGGTGGCACGCTTGGTGTTGCGGAAATAAAGGCTGGTATAGACATACGATGTCTCATAGGGGATAGCCTGCGTCTCCACACGGTCGAGATAATCGACCCGATGAACGATGATCTCATCCCCCATCGTAACATTCTGATCGAGCGCAGGCTCGGTGTAGTCGTCGGCGTCCAAGGTGATGCCTGCGCGGTTCAGCGCGTCGGCAACGGTGCCGTAAACCATTTTGACGGGGTATTCCTGACCGTCTGCCTGGATCGTGACGGAGAACACCTTATCGATGCTCAGTGAGGCGAGATTGCCGCTGAAGGCGGTATAGTAGATACCGCTCTGCTCCGCGGCTGTGGTGGTGGAGTCGGCGACGTAGGTCAGCCGCAGATTCGCGGCGGTCACAGTCAGCGTGA
Organism: Bacteroides uniformis; assembly: GCA_963615155.1. GTDB lineage: Bacteria > Bacillota > Clostridia > Oscillospirales > Ruminococcaceae > Faecalibacterium. The sequence continues at coordinate 53,162 of CAVEGP010000005.1, forward strand.
ACATAAGGCACACGACCATGACGCAGAACGCCAGCACACGGGGAGAGACTGCACGAGCACAGTCAGACAATGCTTTTTTAAATTTGACGGAAGCGATACGAGACAACTCCTCTCTTGTTACAGTTTGAAATGCGCAATGCGCAGCGGGCATCTTGTTCAGCCCGCTCCTTATACAGGATCCCCGCCTGTATCCGGGTGCTGCATAGCAGCATTTTCACTTCATGTATCTGTGAAATTTATACGCTGCAACGTCTGTTGGTTCGTTGAGCGGTGAATATTTTAGCAAACAAGAACCGATTTGTCAAATTCGGCTCAAATCGTTTGACAATTAACGAACGCATTTTTTTGTGAATTTTGCACAGTGTTTTCGCAGGATAATCTCTATTTCGGTCATTTCTTTCCGATTTTTCGCTCAAAAAACGGCGATTTGTATTCATAATTTTTTAACATTTCAAAATCATTTCTTCCGATTCTTCTCCCTGAGCTCCAAAGCAAATCAGGAGAGGCAAACTGTCTGCATTCAGCTATTTTTCGGCAAAATCAGTACTTAATTCAGGTCGTATTTTTTGCCTTGAAAATCTCCGGATCGCTTTCAAAAAATTACATCCAGCAAAATGCCGAAAGCCTGAAAAGCGCAATAAATTTGTCCACACTTTCAACGTCGTTCCATCTGCGCTACAATCGGC
>CAVEGP010000006.1:0-15278 GCA_963615155.1 Bacteroides uniformis
CCCCAAGGCTACTATGCAGAACGTCCTGACCGCCTGCAAGAAGGTCGAGGATGACTGCGAGATCTTTGGCATCTGAACAGGGGATTCTGAGTAAAATCATAAATTGAAAAGCTCCCCTTTTCGGGGAGCTTTTCTAAACACGTGGCATTTCAAATGTGGAAAGATTGGATGGTTTTCAACATTTTCCACTGGGTTTTCAACACGAATTTCTGGAAAGATCAAAAAGAAACGGAAAAAAGCGTGTTTTTTCGGGAAAAGTTCGTGGAAAACATGGGGGAAAGAGTGGAAAAGCTCTCTCTCTGGGGAAAATGTGTTGAAATCGGTTCCCTGCCGTCAAAGGTCATGACGGTGCGAAAAGCCAAAAGGAGACTTTGGAGATGAACAAAAAGCAAAAAAAGATGCTGTATCGGATCATCGCCGCAGTAGTATTGGTGGCGATCCTGAAGCTTCTGCCTGAATTTCCGACACCGGTGGAGATGGTGCTCTACCTGATCCCCTATCTGGTGGTCGGCTGGGATGTCCTTCGCAAGGCATTGAAGGGAATAAAGAACCGTCAGCCGTTTGATGAATGCTTCCTGATGGCAGTCGCCACCGTGGGCGCGTTTGCGCTGGGCGATTACGTCGAGGGTTGCGCCGTTATCATCTTCTACCAGATCGGCGAGCTGTTTCAGGGTGTTGCTGTCGGCAAGAGCCGTAAGAACATCAGTGCGCTGATGGATATTCGTCCCGATTATGCGAATATCGAAGACGAAGACGGCAAGCTGGAGCAGGTCGATCCGGATGAAGTCGAGGTCGGCACGGTCATCGTGGTTCAGCCCGGCGAGCGTGTGCCGATCGATGGCGTGATCGTTGAGGGCACTTCGGCTCTGAACACCGCCGCCCTGACCGGCGAGAGCCTGCCCCGTGACGTCAAGTCCGGCGATGAGGTCATCAGCGGATGTGTCAATATGACGGGTCTGCTGAAGGTGCGCACTACCAAGGAGTTCGGAGAATCCACCGTCTCCAAAATTCTCGACCTCGTGGAAAATTCCAGCATGAAGAAGGCACGCGCCGAAAACTTCATCACCCGTTTTGCCCGTGTCTATACTCCGGCGGTCTGCTACGGTGCGCTGGCACTGGCCTTCATTCCCCCAATCGTCCTGATGCTGATGGATCAGCCCGCCCGATTCGGCGATTGGATCTACCGCGCATTGACATTCCTCGTTATTTCCTGCCCATGTGCGCTGGTCATTTCCATCCCTTTGAGCTTTTTCGGCGGCATCGGCGGCGCAAGCACCTGCGGCATCCTTGTCAAGGGCTCTACTTACCTCGAAGAGCTGGCACATACGGGTGTTGTCGTCTTTGATAAGACGGGTACGCTGACGCAGGGCGTGTTCAAGGTCGTGGGCGTTCACACCGCTGACGGCGTGGAAGAGGCCGCTCTGGTCGAGGCCGCTGCCCTGACCGAAAGCTGGTCGAAGCACCCGATCTCGCTGAGCATCAAGGCTGCTTATGGTAAGGACATCGACCAGAGCCGAGTCACGGATGTGGAAGAGTTGGGCGGTTATGGCGTGACCGCAAAGGTTGACGGAAAGTCGGTGGCTGTCGGCAACGCCCGCCTGATGAAGAAGCTGAACCTCACCGCTCCCGAAGTGAACGAAGTTGGCACGGTTGTCCATGTCGCCATCGACGGCAAGTATGCGGGCTATCTGCTGATCTCCGATGTGGTGAAGCCCCACAGCGCAAAGGGGATCAAGGGGCTGAAGCAGGCTGGCGTCCGCAAGACGGTCATGCTGACGGGCGACGCAGAACTCGTCGCAAAAGCCGTTGCGAACGAGTTGGGTCTGGATGAGTTCCATGCCGGACTTCTGCCGGGCGATAAGGTCGATCAGATCGAGACCCTGCTGGCAAACAAACAGCCCAAAGAAAACCTCGCCTTCGTGGGCGACGGCATCAACGACGCACCGGTTCTGTCCCGTGCGGACGTTGGCATTGCAATGGGTGCGCTTGGCTCGGATGCGGCAATCGAAGCCGCGGATATTGTCCTGATGGATGACGATCCGGCAAAGATCGCTCTCGCAATGCGGATCGCACGCCGCACCATCCGCATCGTTTACCAGAACATCGTCTTTGCGCTGGGTGTCAAGGGCATCTGCCTGTTCCTCGGCGCGATCGGCAAAGCCAGCATGTGGACGGCGATCTTCGCCGATGTCGGCGTGATGGTGCTTGCCGTCCTGAATGCGACCCGCGCCCTGTATACAAAAGACCTCGAAAAGAAGAACGAACGGTAACTCTGGATCCCCAAAAGGGTCGGACAAACGGCTTGCGCCGCTTCGCCGACCCTTTTTTGAATGCTTGCAAAAACGCAAAAACCTGCTATACTACTATATTGGAGGGTTGAAACGTATGCAGCAAAAAAAAGAGATCCATTTGTCGTCGTCCGGAAATGCCGTATTCCGGGCACTGAAAGCGGCTGCGCCGCAGACCGTTCCGGTATTTGCGGGGTATCTGGTGTTGGGGATGGGATACGGCATCTATGTTCAGTCGCTGGGGCTTCCGGTCTGGCTTCCCATGCTGATGGGTACGGTCGTCTATGGCGGTTCGCTGGAATTCGTGCTGGCGTCCCTGCTGTTGAGCGCGTTCTCGCCGCTGTCGGCATTCCTGATGGCGTTGATGATCCAGGCGAGGCATCTGTTCTATGGTCTCGCCATGCTGGAACGCTACAAGGGCTATGGTCTGCGCAGCTTTTATATGATCTTCGCCATGAGCGATGAAACATTCTCCATCACCTGCTCGGCAGAACCGCCGGAGGGGGTAGACCGAGGGTGGTTCATGTTCTTTATTACCCTGCTCGACCAGATCTATTGGGTCGCCAGTGCGGGTCTGGGTGCGTTGGTCGGCTCTGTCCTGCCGTTCAGCACCGAGGGTGTGGATTTCGTCATGACAGCGATGTTCATCGTGATCTTCCTCAATCAATGGGAAAAAGAAAAGCAGCACTACGCCTCTTTCATCGGTCTGGCTGTGCCGCTGGTCTGTCTGTTGATTTTTGGTTCGGGAAGCTTTATCCTGCCCGCAATGATCTGTATGCTGACACTTCTCACCGGACTGCGGAAGCCCATCGAAAAGGCTGAGAAAAACCACACCGAAAAGGAGAACGCCGCATGACGACACTACAGTTCATTGTTACCATTGCGGTCTGCACGGCGGCGACCATGTTGACCCGCTTTCTGCCCTTTCTAGTCTTTTCCTCCAAGGATCAGCAGCCGCCGGAGCTGGTGCAGTATCTGGGGCGTGTTCTGCCGGCTGCCATCTTCGGAATGCTCATCATCTATTGCCTAAAAGGAGTCAGTCTGTTCTCGGGCAGTCATGGCATTCCGGAAGCCATTGCCATCGCAGTGACATTTATCCTTCATAAATGGAAGCATCAGACCCTTGTCTCCATCGCAGGCGGAACGCTCTGTTATGTCCTGCTGGTGCAGCTTGTGTTTTAACAAAGCAAAAAGCACGGTGCGAGCCGCGCTTTTTTGTTAGTGATAGAACGTATCAAAATTGACCTGCCGGTAGAACCGCTGCTGGAGCTGGTCGAAGCTGTCGCAGTTCTGGGCGAGAAGCCACATGACTTTGGTCACAACGGCTTCGATGGTCATGTCATGCGCTTCCAGAAAGCGGAAGCGGTTCTTGACTCGCTTGCCGACCTCGTAGATGCCGACGTCGCTGCCCTCGTAGGTGACCTGTGTTGTCAGAATTAAGATTTTATGGGTCTTGTCGTAGTCACCCAGCCCCTCGGCAAAGGCATCCATCAGCCGCTGCGGAATGCCGCCCACGCCAAAGCTTTCGACGACAACACAGTCGTAAAGCTTGAAGATCTGGGGGATCAGCTCCGGTCCAAGACCGGGCGTCAGCTTGAGCAGAAAAACCTTTGGATTCAACGCGCGCCCAAACTCGACCGGACCGGTCGGCCACGGCGAAGGGACGTACCGCACCAATCGGTCGCCCTGTACCAGAGCCAATGCGGGGAAATTGACCGAAGCAAACGCATCGTAGCTGATGGTCTTGTTTTTCTTGGCGCGTGTGCCTGCAATGACATGACCGCCAAAGACGACCATCACGCCCCGACTGCCCGGGTCGAGCGCGCAGATGACGCTGTCCCGCAGATTCTTCTTTGCGTCGGTGATCTCGTTGGAGATGGGCTGCTGCGCACCCGTCAGGATGATGGGCTTGTCGGCGTTCTGGATGAGATAAGACAGAGCCGCCGCCGAATATGCTAGCGTGTCGGTGCCATGGCAGATGATGAAGCCGTCGTACAGAGCGTAGTTTTCCTGTACGGCCTTTACCATCATCAGCCAGTGATCCGGTCCGAGGTCGGTGCTGTCGATGCTGCACAGAGCCAGCGTCTCGGGGCAGCAAAGCTCCCGAAGCTCAGGCAGATGCGCCAGAAGTTCCTCGCTGGACAGGACAGGCTTCAATCCCTGCGAGGTACGGATACTGGCGATCGTGCCGCCAGTTGTAATAAAAAGCAAACGCTGCTTGGACATATGACTCCTCCCGTTTCGGGTTTGATTTTGGATTTAGTATAGCACAATCGACCATCTTTTGGAACTTAGTTACAGAAAAATCGGAAATTTGGAGTATACTAATCTTAATGAGAAAAAAACTCTCAGCCACCTGCGGTGACAGTTCCCCTAATGGGGAGGTGGCAATGCGGAGCATTGACGGAGAGGTTGTTTATAACGGAGGGTTATATGCCGAACATCATCATCATTGGTTCTGGACCGGCGGGGGTTTCTGCCGCACTGTATACCGCCCGCGCAGGGCTGGACACGACCGTTTTGACAAAAGGCTTCGGTGCGCTTGACTGCGCCGAGAGCATCCAGAATTACTATGGTTTTGTGGAACCGATCTCGGGCGCAGAGCTGGAACGCAGAGGGATCGAAGGCGCAAAAGCAGTCGGCGTGAAGTTTATCAATACCGAGGTCGTCGGGCTGACCTATACAGATAAATTGACAGTCGAAGCACTGAGCGGTGATTACCCTGCCGACGCCGTTATTCTGGCGACAGGCGCATCCCGCACGGCACCGCGTATCGCCGGACTGAACGGGCTGGAGGGGCATGGCGTCAGCTATTGCGCCACCTGCGATGCCTTTTTCTATCGGGGAAAGGATGTGGCTGTCCTCGGAAATGGCGAATATGCCCTGCATGAGGTGCAGGCATTGCTTCCGGTGGTGAAGAGTGTGAGCCTGCTGACGAATGGGATGCCGCTGACGGCAGAATTTCCGCCTGAAGTAAAAGTGTACCCCGAAAAAGTTAACGCCATCCTCGGCGAAAAGCAGGTCAGCGGTGTCCAGCTGGACGATGGGACAGAGCTTCCGCTTGCGGGTGTGTTTGTTGCGCTGGGTGTGGCGGGCTGTACCGCACTTGCCCGAAAGCTGGGTGCGGAGGTCGAAGGAAACCGCATCGTGACGGATGCGCAGATGATGACGACCATTCCGGGTCTGTATGCTGCCGGAGACTGCACAGGCGGTCTGCTGCAGGTGGCAAAGGCGGTCTATGAAGGTGCTCTGGCGGGAACAGAAGCGGCGAAAGCACTGCGGAAAGGGTGAGCCATGGCAGAGATCAAAAAAGCGCGGGAAGCAGCGGTCAATCCGGATTGTCTGGCCTGCGCGTTCCCCTTCTGGGAACAGCTGACCGCCGACGAGCAGGAAATGCTCTGCCGTTCGACCCGCCCTGTGAAATACCAGAAGGGCGAGCGTGTCCACAGTCCGGTCGAGAACTGTGTTGGCATTCTGCTGCTCCGGTCGGGACAGCTTCGAGCCTATCTGCTCTCAGAGGATGGCCGGGATGTTACCCTTTATCGCCTGTTCAGGGGCGAGGTCTGTATCCTGTCGGCCTCCTGTGTTATGGATTCGGTCAATTTTGACATCTATATCGACGCAGAAGAGGACACCGAAGCCTACTGCATTGGTGCGGGAATGTTCCGCCGCCTGATGCAGGAAAACGTCTATGTCCGCTGTTACGCCTACCAGATGACAGCAGAACGCTTTTCGGACACCATGTGGACAATGCAGCAGATCCTCTTCATGAGCGCAGATCGCCGCTTGGCGATCTTCCTGACGGATGAGTTGGCAAAGACGGGCGGCAATGAGCTGCGGATGACCCACGACCAGATCGCCCGCTATATGGGCAGTGCCCGTGAGGTCGTCAGCCGCCTGCTGAAATATTTCGCACAGGAAGGACTTGTCTCCCTCTCCCGCGGCAGCGTTACCGTTCTGGATAAACCCTGTCTCCAGAAGATCGCCCGGGGGGAATAAAAAATAGCAACAAGAAAAGGACGCTGTGTCGTATGACACGGCGTCCTTTTTGTCGGAAATCAGCCTTTGCAGCCCTGCTCTTCCCAGTCGCCGAAATCGGAAGCATCCGCGATCTTGGTCGTGTCAAACTTGCCGTTTTCGTCTTTGGGAGCGACAGCCGGAGCCGCTTCGACAGGGTTCGGATTGGGAGCGTCCGGATCAAAGGCGGGAGCCTCCTCTGCTGTCTCCGGTGCGGTCTGCTCTGCGTCGGGTTCTGCCGGAGTCTCTGCGGGCGCAGCAGACTCTTCGGGTTGGACTGCTTCCTCAGCGGGCTCAGCAGGAGCTTCCGGAGAAGTTTCAAAAGCAGGAGGCCATGCGTCGCCCGGCTCTGCGGACTGCTTGCTTTCGCCCTCAGCATAAGCTTCAGCGACCTTTTCAGCCTCGGCGGTGTCCTTTTCTGCTTCCTCAGGGAATTCGATCTGCTCCACATGGAGCGGGTCTTTGTCGTTCAGGATCTTGTCCAGAACCACGATGGCGGCACCGGTGACAGCGACAGCCGCAGCAGCACCCAGAATGTGAAAGACAGTTTTCATAGGGATGGCCTCCTTGTTCGGTTTGATTTAAGAGAAGGTTACAACATCATTCAACGGTTTCGTGCCCGGCTCGACCGAAAGGGCGGTCAGCACAGGACCTTTGCCACGATAGATGTTATGGAACTTGTAGTTGACCTTGGCGGTCACAACGACCCATGCGCGCTGCTCGAGAGCCTTATAGCCATCGAAGGAGCAGGGGAAGCCGACAAACTGGATGTCCTGCACGCAGCAGGTCATGGCGAAACGACCCGGCACGAAGCTGTTCTTGCCTGCGCGGTTGGTCTGGCAGACCTGCGCAAGGAACTTGACGGTCTTGCCGACATACTTTTGCGGCTCGTCCTGACAATCCATGTACCAGATGCCGAAATCGTCGTCCGGGATCTCGATGACAGGGGCGTTGATGTCAAATGGCAGAGGGTCGGGGATATCATCGTAAGCAACACTGCCGTCTGCGAACTCATAGGCGATATCGCACTTACGGGATGCCTGACGCACCAGCTTGTGCAGCTCCTGACGGGCATCGTCATTGTTGACGGACTCGGCACGGTTGAACACGATCAGCTCACTGCGGGCGATCTTGTCCAGCATCAGAGCACGCATCGAATTGTCACGAGCGTAGGTTAGAGCGGTCGTGCCGTCTGCGGTGGCGATGCATTGGTAAACGATCCAGTTTTCCGGCAGGTTGTCTGCCAGCTCCTGCAGCATCCACATGCCGTTGTACTCGATGACGACACGCCCGGCGTCAGCTTCTTTTGCCAGCTTTGCGAGGTTTTGGGGATTCAGCTCTGCCTTGTCCTCGAGGTTGTAGAGAGTGACTCCGGGGAAAGCAAATTTTTTCTGATTGTACTCTTCTTCGCCCTCCTCACAGACCAGCAGCAGGGTCTTGTCGCCGGAGTCGAAATTGGGGTCTTCAAAGGTCTCCTGAATGAACTTGGTCTTTCCGCTTTCGAGAAAGCCGACAAACAGGTAAACGGGGATCTCATTAGCCATAAATGGTTGCTCCTATCAAATGATGAATCAGCAGCCGAACAGAGCGGCGATTGCCTTTTCGTCCAGCTTGGAACCGATGACGACCAGCTTGCCGCCGACATCTGCACCGCGGGAACGGACTTCCCACTCGCCGGGAACGTAGTCGAACTCCAGCCAGCCGTCTGCGCCGCCGTCAACGATGCCCTTGGAGCGCAGGATCATGCCGTAATTGCCGGTATCCAGCTCGGTGAGGGCATGTTCGATCTCAGCCTTGGAGAATTTGCGAGCGGTCTCGACGCCCCAGCTGGTGAAGACCTCGTCGGCGTCGTGATCATGATGATGGTGGTGATGGCAGCAGTGGCCGTCGTGATGATGATGCTCGTGTTCATCTTCATCCTCGTCATCATCATGGTCGTGGTGACGACGGCAGCAATGCTCGTCGTGGTTATCATCGTGGTCGTGATGGTGGTGATGTTCATGCTCGTCCTCATCGCCATCCGCGTCATCATGGTCATGATGACGGCAGCAATGACCGTCATGGTCCTCATCCTCATCGTGATGATGGTGGTGTTCATGCTCGTCTTCATCATCATCGCCGTGGTGATGACCGCAGCTGCAAATACCGTTTTCGTCGTAATGATGATGGTGATGGAGCTCTTCTTCCTCGTCCTCATGGGCGTGCTCGGCGTTGGCTTTGGCTGCCATCTCGATCAGCTCTGCCTTGAAATCGTCCTTGGTGGACATGGCATTCAGGATCTGCTCGCCGGTCAGAGCGTCCCAGGCGGTCGTCACGATGGTGGCGGTGGGGTTCTTCTCACGCAGCATGGCAACAGCGGCGGCGATCTTCTCCTCGGTGGCATTCTGGGTACGGCTCAGGATGATGCAGCTTGCGTGGCTGATCTGGTCGTCATAGAACTCGCCGAAGTTCTTCATATACATCTTAACCTTGTTCACGTCGGCCACGGTGACAAAGCTGTTCAACTGGACATCCAGATGCTCAGCCACGCCCTCGACGGCACGGGTCACATCGGACAGCTTGCCGACGCCGGACGGCTCGATCACGATGCGGTCAGGATGATACTGTTCAACGACCTGCTGCAGAGCGGCGCGGAAATCGCCGACCAGAGAGCAGCAGATGCAACCAGCGTTCAGCTCGTTGATCTGGATGCCGGATTCCTTCAGGAAGCCACCGTCGATGCCGATCTCGCCGAACTCGTTCTCGATCAGGACGACCTTCTGACCAGCAAAGGACTCCTTGATGAGCTTCTTGATGAGGGTCGTCTTGCCGGCACCAAGGAAGCCGGAAAAAATATCAATCTTAGTCATAATTTTGAAATGCCTCTTTCTTTTCGCAAAGTCCGCTCCGGACTTTGCAGCAGTCAGAGCCGCAGAGTGCTGGCTCATACAAATCTTACACTCCTATTATAACAAGGCTGTCAATGGGATAACGCCCTTTTTCAAGAAGAATTTGTAACTTTTTTGCATTTTCAGGCAGCTCTCCCCCTCTCCACCGCCCCATAAAACGCAAAAACTCCCTCTGCATATACTTTATTTCTTTCTGCATGACTCCTACAAAACGCCAAGACGGTTTACGGATTGCATTCTTCGGGCAAGGATGCTACAATAAAGTACAGCAAGCCACCGCCGCCGGACGTTTTTCCGGCAGAATAAGAAAGAAGGTTCGTTCTCATGAGTATGAACACTGTCAACGAGCGCATTGCCGCTCTGCGTGCCGCAATGGAAGCACAGGGCTGCGCCGCTTATATCATCCCGACCGGTGACCCGCATTCCAGCGAGTATCTGCCGACCCACTATAACTCCCGCGAGTATTTCTCCGGCTTTACGGGCGAGAACTCCAACCTCGTCGTGACCCGCACCAAGAGTGCGCTGTGGGCAGACGGACGCTTCTTTGTGCAGGCTGAAAAAGAGCTGGCGGGAACGGAGATCGAGCTGCAGAAGATGGCAGAGCCGGGTGTTCCGACCGTGGAGGAGTATTGCGCAGATGCTCTGAACGAGGGCGAGGCGCTGGGTCTGTGCGGCTTCACCGCTTCCTGTGGTCTGGTGCGCAGCTTGCAGAAGGCTCTGGACGCAAAGCACTGTACCATCAAGACCCTGCATCTGGAGGATGAGCTGTGGACGGAAGGTCGTCCGGAGCTTCCCGCAACCCCCGCCTGGATCCTGAGCAAGGAGTATGCGGGCTTCTCTCCGGCAGAAAAGCTTGAACAGCTCCGCACGAAGCTGAAGGATCTGGGCTGCACGGCACAGTTTGTCGGCAAGCTGGACAATCTGGCATGGCTGCTGAATCTGCGCGCCATGGACATTCGCTGTACCCCGTATGCGATGGCATTCTGCTATGTCACCCCTGATCAGGCGACGCTCTTCATCAATACCTCCCGCGTTACGCCCGAAGCCGCCGCAGAGCTGAAGGAGAACGGCGTCGAGCTGGCAGAGTATGATGATGTGGTCAAGGATATGGCTGCCGTCACCGAGCCGCAGACTGTTCTGGTCGATCCGGCAAGCGTCAACTTTGAGGTCTATAAGACCCTTGCGGAGAATACGGCTCTTACCGTCAAGGATGGGGACGACCCCCTGCTCCTGATGAAGGGCATCAAGAATGAGGTCGAGCTGGCACACACCCGCGAAGCGCATATCCGTGACGGCGTCGCAATGGTGCGCTTTGAGAAGGAGCTGGAGGAGCGGATGGCTGCCGGCGAGGAGCTGACCGAGCTGACCGTGGATGAGATCCTGCATAAGTACCGCAGCGCACAGGATAAGTTCATCGTGGAGAGCTTCGGCACGATCGCTGCGTATGGTCCGAACGCTGCTATGATGCACTATCACGCGACCAAGGCTGATCATGCCAAGCTGGAGCGCAAGGGCTTCCTGCTGGTGGACAGTGGCGCGACCTATATGGACGGCACGACCGATATCACCCGCACCTATCCGCTGGGCGAGCTGACCGAGGACGAGAGGCTGTTCTATACCTGGACGCTGCAGTGCCATATCGACATTGCGAAGGCTGTCTGGCTGGACTATTGCGATGGTCATATGCTGGACACCATTGCCCGTGAACCGCTGTGGCGGCATCTTATCAACTATCGCTGCGGCACAGGTCACAGCGTCAGCTTCGTCGGCAACGTCCACGAAGGACCGCACGCTCTGAACGGACGCAACACGGTCGTCTTCAAGCCGGGCATGATCGTCACCGATGAGCCGGGCGTCTACGAAGGCGGCGTGGTCGGCATCCGGATCGAGAACGAGCTGGAATGCTATCACAAGGCATCCAACCAGTACGGCGAGTTCCTTGCCTTCAAGCCTGTGATGTATGTTCCCATCGACACCTCGCCCATCGTTCCGGGCGTTCTGACCCGCGATGAGCTGGACTGGTTGAACGATTATCACCGTCAGGTCTTTGAGAAGCTTGCGCCCCGCCTGAATGATGAGGAGCGCGACTGGCTGGCAAAGAAGTGCGCCGCCATCGGAGCGTAATCTTAATTAAGACTTGAAAAAGTCCCATGTCCGCACCGCAAAAGTGTTGACATGGGACTTTTTGCGCACAGGTGACAGAACCCCGCACAATATGATATACTGAAAGGGCAAAACAGACCCAAAGGAGGAGGCAGCATGAAACCGGAAGAAAAGAAAAAATTATCCGATGGTGCATTCTTGGTGCAATTGGCGGAGTGTTCATGGCAGCCGGAGATTGGCTGCTCGGGTGCGTTCTCTATTACTTTATGGTAAAAGCACTGAATGCGGACATCGACCCAAATACCGGAAAACAAAATCGGTTCAGTATCTATGCGGCATCTTCACCGTTGCGGTCGCGCTGGCGATCCATACATGGTCGGCTACCTTGGCGTGGTTCACCGCGTATCTGGGTCCGAAGATCGGAGCAGAGGCGGCAGCCGCAGCGGTCACTGCCTACCAGAATGATATGCTCCTTGCAATCCTCCCGATGTATCTCCCGATGGTATTGATGATCGGGATCCATTTCGTGATGCTGTTTTCCGGCAAGACCCGTTATCCCCGATGGATGAGCCTGCTTCATCCGGTGACATGGAATGTTCTGCTGGCGGGGGTTCCGGACGCTGCACAGGCGATGCGAATGCCAATCGCCACATGGATGTCTGTTATGAGCCAGAGCAGCACGAACAGCTCCATCGTCATCTGGTGCATTGCGGCTGCGATTTATGAGAAGAAGCGAACAGACACTTTGGATCAGACCTCCGGACGATTCTCCGTCCAGTAAGCTTTCGCTTCGTCAATGACCTTCTGGAACGGACCGGAGGGATAGGTGCTCTCGGCAATATCCACAAGGAATTTATAGAGCTGGGGGCGCACCTCCTCGTACATCCCGAGACGGGTGTAGAGGTCTTTGTAATACCGGAATACCTGCAGCTTGTTCTGCACGATGGAAGCCGGATTGATCTGCGTGTGGCAGATGCTCTGGGGGTTCTGGACGTAGTAATAGCCCGGCTGGTCGATGGAGACAAATACATCAGCATACTGGATATACTGCATATTGAACACAAGATCCTCTGCCCAACGGACTTCACTGGTGAACTGGATCTTGTTGCTGACCAGCAAAATACGGCGGTAGAGCTTGTTCCAGAGGACGCTGTAAAAATAGGATGCCGGCTTATCCATCAGACGACGGGCAAAGGTGTCCTTGTCCATGACTCCGGCGGGCAGAAAGCCGTAAGTCCGGATCTCGGGCTGCTTTTCCTCCGGCTCGATGCCAAGCTTTTCCTGCAATTTCCCAATGGCTTGTCCTGTCTTGGTGACTTCGGGCGGGATGACCATCTTGTAAGGCGCAATGACAAGATCGGCGTGGGAAGCTTCGGCGGCAGTGACGAGATGCTCGGTATAATCCGGATCGATGTAGTCATCGCTGTCAACGAACTGGACGTATTCGCCTGTTGCCAGATGAAGACCGAGATTGCGGGTGTCCGATACGCCGGAATTGGCTTTGTCCACCAGCAAAATGCGGGGATCTTTTTTGCGGTACTCCTCGCAGACGGGCAGACTGTTGTCCTTCGAGCCATCGTTCAGGACGATGATCTCAAGATTTTTGTGGGTCTGCGCGCAGATGCTCTCGATGCAGCGCGCCAGATGGTTCTGGGCGTTGTATACGGGCAGGATGATGCTGACAAGCGGTTGATTCATGACGGCGTCTCCTCTTTGTTGTTAAACCTTTTTCTGTTATCATACTCCCGCTGGGCGCAAAAAGCAAGCGTCTTGACGGTGTGCCCAAAGGAGGGCTTTCGGAATGATCTTTCACATTGCGGTGTGTACGACGGATATCCTTCTGTTCAGCAGGATACAGCGACAGTGCATGGAATTTTACTCCCGCAGGGCAGATGCCTGCATCGTGGCGCGGGTGGACGGCACGGAAGCCCTGTTGGAGCAGGATGCCGCAGGAAGGCGGTATGAGCTGTACCTCATTGAGCTGACGAATGAAGCGGCTCCGGTGGGTCTGCGGGCAGCGGGAACCTTGCGGAACAGGGGCTGCCGTGCGCCGCTGGCGTTTCTGGCACGGACGCCCGCTTATGCCTACAACGCCTACCGAGTGGATGCGATGCAGTATCTTCTCATTCCGTTTCGGGCAGAGCAGATGATCTCCCTGCTCAAGCGTGCGACAGAACCGGAATACGGTCCGGTCGTTTCGGTGACAACGGCGGATGGGCTGCGAATCCTTCCCTTTGCGGATGTCGAGTACCTTGAGTGTACCCATCACGTGGTACATTTCCATCTCGGCAGCGGCGAGGACGTAGCCTCCCTCTCTCTTCGTGTGCCGTTTTCGGAGGTCGCAAAGCCGCTGCTCGCCGATGAACGCTTCCTTCAGCCCCACCGTTCTTATATCGTCAATCTGGCATCGGCAGTGCGGCTGACGGAGGGGGAATTCCGGATGCGGAGCGGTGCGCGCGTTCCCATCCCCCGCGGCAAGGAAGCCGCTGTCCGAGCTGCCTTCCGCACATGGCTGGAACAGCATAGCTGTAAATAAATAGAAACCTCTCAGTCGAGCTGACGCTCGCCAGCAATTCCCCTTCTGGCACTTATGTGCCACCTCTCCCGACCGGGGGAGTCTGTCCTAACAGGGGAGGTGGCATCGCAAAGCGGTGACGGAGAGGTTTTTATAGCTGTTTTGGCTTGGATCAGATCTTTTCCCAGTCCAGCTCCTGCCAGTCGGTGACGAATTGGTCGCTGATCCGGCGCAGCTCCGGCTCATCGGTACGGCTGCACCAGTCGGCGATCGTCAGCAGATGGAAGCCGGCGGCGTGCGCGGTGCGGGCAGCGTAGAGAGCGTCCTCACAGACAACGCATCCGGATGGGTCAGCTCCACCAAGACGCTCCATCGCCTCGTAAAAGACCGAGGGGGTGTGCTTGCTTTTTTCACCCTGCGCAGTGATGTAAAACTCGAAATAGTCCGCGATCCCCAGTCGGGTCAGTACCGCGCGGCACTGCGGTTCCCAGGTGTTCGAGCAGATGCAGCAGTGTGCGCCCTCGGCACGGAGACGCTCGAGTAGCTCCCGGACGCCGGGCTTCAGCCCGACCTGCTCGTACAACTGTCGGACCGTCTCCCGCAACGCATCGACATAACCCGACTCGTTTAGAGGAAGTTCGTAATGGGAGATCAGATATTCCGCGCATTCTCGCAGGTCGAGTGGGAGTAGAATATCATGGAGATGCGGCTCGGGCGTCCTGCCGAACCGTTCCAGCAATGCCAGCGGTGCGTTTTCCCACACCGTCACCATGCTGTCGGTCAGTGTGCCGTCCATATCAAAGATCCATTGCTTGCAGTGCATGGGAAGCCTCCTGTTTGATCCATTTGTAATAACACTGAAATTATATCATGGTTTTTGTTACAAAAACAGGGAGAAATTTTGCCGGAAATATGATATACTTTAAACAGAATTTGGTTCGTTGAAGAGCCACCCTTGGGAGGCGGCACAGATGGCACAGCATAACACAACACAAAAGGCTCTTGTTCTGGCGGGCGGTGGAGCGCGCGGCAGCTATCAGGTGGGCGTCTGGCGCGCTCTGACCGAGCTGGGGTGGAGACCGCAGATCATCACAGGTACGAGCGTCGGCAGTCTGAACGGCGCGATGTTCACCCTTGATCTGTACGAGACCGCACGGGACATGTGGCTCACCATCCGCAGTCAGGATGTGATGGAGCTGCCCGAGGAAAACGCCGATCTTTCGGAGCTGCACAGCTTTCTGCAGAACGTCGTCCGCGCGGGCGGCATGGATGTGACTCCGTTGGAGGAGATCGTCGAGCGGGTTCTGGACGAGGATAAGCTCCGCGCGTCACCCATCCGGTTTGGTCTGGTGACGGTCGAGCAGCATGGCTTGAAGGCTCGGGAGCTTCCGCTGGAAGAGATCCCAAGGGGCAGGGTGAAGGATTATCTTCTGGCTTCCGCGGCATGTTTTCCGGCATTGCGGGCAC
>CAVEGP010000006.1:15288-52887 GCA_963615155.1 Bacteroides uniformis
GCGGGCACGGCAGATCGACGGAGTGAAATTTCTCGATGGTGGATACAGTGACAACATGCCGACCGGACTTGCCAAAACGATGGGGGCGGATGAGCTGGTCTGCGTTGATTTGGAAGGCGTGGGCATCACTCGACCCAACCGTACCGGACTGCCGACGATTCTGATAAAGAGCTACTGGGAGCTGGGCGATATCCTGAGCTTTGATCCGGACACTGCCCGACGGAACATCGAGCTTGGCTATTACGATACCCTGCGGGCGTTCGGAAAGCTGCGCGGTTGCGCCTATGCGGTTTCCTCGGATGGCGAAAGCAGTGCGGACGCCGCCCGCTTTCGGGAAAAGTTCAATGCCGTCCAGCAGGCGGTCAAAGCGAAGTATCCGGTCACACTGACCGCGGACGCCGCCCTTCTGCTGGCGAACATGAACGATAAGGAGCTTGCGCCGCTGGAAGCGGCGGCAGAGGACGCAGGGGTAGACCCGACACGTTTCTATACAACAAGGTCACTGGGAGAAGCCTTTCTTGCCGCTTGTGACAGGGAGCGGATCCGGAGCTTTGCCCCCTTGTTTGAGGGCAGCGGAACGGCGGCACAGGCTGCCCGTGCAGCCCTGCTGCCCAATACATTTTTACAGGCACTGGTCTGCGAGACGTTGACCGGAGCGGTTTCGTTGGAGGTGAACGAAGAATGAAGGTCTATCAGGGACATCCGGCGTCGCCGGGTCTGGTGCTTGGACAGGTCAGCCGTCTGGAACGGCACTTTGAAAATTTCAGCACAGAGTCGTCCGATCCGGAACGGGAGCAGAAGCGTCTGGATGCCGCCATTTATACCGCGCAGCATGAGCTGGAGGAGATGATGCGGCAGGCGGGACCAGCTGAGGAAGCGATCTTCCTGTTCCAGAGCATGATGCTGGAGGATGAAGGCTTTATAAAAGAGGTCCGCTGCCAGATCAAGGCGGGCATCAGCGCGGCGGAGGCGATGAATCGGGTCGGACGCCGCTATGCTGACCAGCTGGCAGGCATGGAGGACAATGCCTACATGCAGCTGCGGAGCGTGGACATTCTGGATGCCGCCAGCCGTGTCATGAACATTCTCAACAACCGCCCGCGTGTCTGGCTGGCACTGGATCATCCGGTCATCATTGCGACGGATATGCTGATGCCCAGCGACCTGTTCAGTGTGCCGGCGGGGATGATCTTGGGCATCATAACCTCAGAGGGAAGCGGGCAGAGCCACGCAGCCATCATTGCCCGCTCGCTCAAGATCCCCAGTGTGGTACAGGTTGGAGAGGAATTCCTCAAGGACTGCGACGGACGTACCGTCATCCTTGATGCGACCAGCGGTGAATGTACCCTTGATCCGGATGCCGTGACCCGTCAGCAGGCAGTCGCCCGCATTTGCGATCTTCAGAGGGAGAATGAGGAGCTGAACGCCCTCTGCTCCCTTCCCTGCCGGACGAAGGACGATCAGGAGTTTGAGCTTCTGGCAAACTGCTTTGGTCCGGAGGATATCTCGACAGCCATGCAGTCGGGCGCGGCAGGCATTGGTCTGCTCCGCAGCAGCTACATCATGATGCCGGGGCGTGCGCTGGACGAACAGGAGCAGTATGTGTTCTATTCGGCGTGCATTGCCGCGGCGGATGGACATCCGGTGACGGTGCGCACGTTTGACTTCGGCGCAGACCGTACCATGGCGGATGCCTTCCGAGGCTTGCAGTCCTCGAAGCTGGGTCTGCGCGGCATCCGGAGCAGTCTGCTTCGTCCCCAGCAGTTCGAGACGCAGATCTGCGCGTTGCTCCGTGCCTCGGTGCGCGGACCGCTGCGGATCATGTTCCCGATGGTAACGAACGTTGAGGATTGGGATTCGGCGATGCGTCTGGTCAAGCATTGTAAGGACAGCCTGCGGGAACGAAACATCCCCTTCGACGAGGATGTTTCGTTCGGTGCGATGCTCAATGTTCCGGCGGCATGTCTGACGGCGGAGGACTTCGTGGAGCACGGCTGTGGTTTCTTTGTCATCGGCACGAATGACCTGACCCAGTATACCCATGCCGTTGACCGTGAGATCGCAATGGTTGAGCGTTATTACCGCCCCGCCAGCCCCGCCATGAAACGGCTCATTGCGATGGTAATGGACGCTGCAAAGATAAAAAATATCCCGGTCACTATCTGCGGTCTTGCCGTCGGGAATCCGGTCAACTCTGTGCAGTATCTCCACATGGGTCTGCGCAGTTTTTCGGTCAGCCCCCTCGCCCTTCTCGAGACCAAAAAGGCTCTTCGGGGAGCGGCAGCGGAACAATAAAAAGAAGGCTGTTGCCAACGTCTCAGGCTGCGTGCAGTGATGACGGAGAGGTTTGGCAACAGCCTTTTTGTGTGCTGTAAAAATTATTCCAGATTTCCGGTCAGAGTCATGACGGCGGAAAGAACGGCGAGAGGAGCGGTCTCACAGCGGAGGATGCGTGGACCAAGACCGATGGTCTTTGCTCCGGCATTGGCGGCGGCAGCGGCTTCCTCAGCGGCGAAGCCGCCCTCTGCTCCGGTGAGGATGGCGATCCTTGGCTTTCTGCCCTCGGTCTGAGGCAGGTCGGCCATCAGTTCACGAAGGGGCTGACCGCCGCACTCATAACAGAAGAGCACAAGGTCGTATTCGCCAAGACTGCGGCAGACTGCGCCGAAGTTCGGCAGAGGCAGAGCGACATCCGGCAGAACGCCCCGCCCGCACTGCTTGGCGGCTTCAAAGGCGATGCGGTTGTACCGCTCGTTTTTTTGCTCCTCTTTTTTGGGGGCAGCGACGCAGTAGCGGCTGAAAAACGGCACAAAGTGCGCACAGCCCAGCTCTACGCCGTGGCGGATGATCTGTTCCAGCTTGTCCTGTTTCGGATAACCGACCAGAAGGGTCACGTCAATGTCCGGCTCGGCGGCACTGGGATAACCCTCCTCCACCGAAAATTCCACCAGCTCGTCCCCGAATCCGGTAATGGTGGCAGTGTATTCGATGGCGTTTCCGTCACATAGAATGACAGTGTCGCCCTGCTTTGCCCGCATGACACGGGAAAGATGGTGAGCGTCTGCGCCGCGAAGCACAGCCGTGCCGTCGGCGATCTCCTTGGTAAAGTAGCGATGGGGCATATATTCTCCAATCCAATTACATCATAGACTCCCCTGTCGGGGGGGCAACGCAAAGCGTTGACTGAGAGGTTAATTCTTCTTACAAACAATGCACTCCCAGCCGCGCTTCTCCTTGACCTCCTGAACGGTCAGCCCAGCGGCTTCCAGTGCGGCGATGACCTCATCCTTGCGGCTGTCGATGATGCCGCTGGCGATAAAGGTCGCATTCTCCGCCATCAGAGCGGGAACTGCAGGGGCAAGGCTCATGATGGCGTTCGCGACGATGTTGGCGGTGATGATATCATATTTGCCGCTGGCTTTGTCGGACAGATCGCCGACCAGAACAGTCAGATTATCGGCGACACCGTTCAGCGCGGCATTCTCTCCGGCGGTGCGGACGGCTACAGGGTCGATGTCCACGCCCTCGGCGGCGGATGCGCCCAGCTTCAGAGCGGCAATGGCAAGGATGCCGCTGCCGGTGCCGATATCCAGCACCCGCTCACCGCCTTGGATGCGCTCATCCAGAGCTTCCAGACAAAGGCTGGTCGTTTCGTGTCCGCCTGTGCCGAACGCCAGACCCGGGTCGAGGATGAGCTTGACCCGATCGGTGTCGTATTCCTGCCAGGAAGGGATGATGGCGAGATGCTGACCGATGTCCATGGGGTGATAGTATTTGCGCCAGCCGTTCTGCCAGTCCTCCTGCTCCACGCCCTCGGTCTCGACGGTGTAGGCGATGCCGGCCGCCTCCATTCGGGCGGAGATCAGAGCCAGCGTCTCGATGGGGGATGCGCCCGGCTCAAGATACATATGGATGATCACCGTATCGCGGGGCTTGTCCAGCAATTCCTGCTCGATGAGATCGACATGCGCGATCTCGGCGACCTGCTGTTCGATGTCGCTGTAATCCTCGATGTAGATGCCGCCCTCGGCGATCATGGTCGCGACAGCTTCGGCGTTGTCGGCGTCGGCTTTGGCGACGGTCAGACGAATATCAGTCCATTCCATGTGGAAAATCCTCCTGATGTGTTACGTTTTTATGGGAGCTGAATTTCTATTTGATAGTATAGTACCCGATTTGTATTCTGGATGCAAGTGCTTGAAGTGGTGGATTTTAAAGTGATTTGACGGAAAAACTCCGAAAAAGGGGTTTCTTTTCCTGGAAGACGTGTTAAAATAATGTTGCACATTATGGACGACCTTCAACCAGAACGTCTGTAAAAGGAAAATATTCTTTTTAAGGAGGATGTTTTATGACGATCATCCCTCTGGGCATTGCTGTATTCGTTGTGCTTTGTCTGGTGCTCTACTTTGCCATCACCAAGTTTGGCCTCAAAGCCTCCGGTCGTAAGAAAGATGACGGAGAGGCGGAGAAAAAGGTCGTTCTGGCAAATAACAACTACACTGAGGTTGCCGCCGATCTCCTGAAGGCGGTCGGCGGCAAGGCAAACGTCGCGAATGCCGATTACTGCACGACCCGCCTGCGTTTCGAGGTCAGAGATTACGCCGCTGTTGATGAAAAGGCGGTCAAGGCTGCTGGCGCGGCCGGTGTGATCCGTCCGAGTAAGAACGTTTGTCAGGTCGTGATCGGTACGAAAGTCCAGTTCGTCTACGACGAGCTGAGGAAGATGCTGTAAGGCATCTTTGAGCTGAGTTTTTTTTTGCGGAAGGCTGGTTGATTCCGCAGCGATTGGAAGGACCGCCGGGGGGGTGGGCGTTCGCGCCCGACTCCGGTGGTTTTTTCATTCACACAAAAGACTGTTTTCCCGTGGAAAAACGTGGTATACTGATCAAAGAAAAACGCCCCTTCTGAGGGCGGTCGATAAGAAAACAGGAGGTTCTGACGTATGAAGATCATTCGTGCAAAAGATTATAAGGACATGTCCCGCAAGGCGGCAAACATCATCTCCGCACAGGTCATCATGAAGCCCAACTGTGTGCTGGGTCTGGCAACGGGCGGTACGCCTGTGGGGGCCTACGCACAGTTGGTGGAGTGGTACAACAAGGGTGACCTTGACTTTTCCGAAGTCACGACCATCAACCTCGATGAATATCGCGGTCTGCCGAAGGAGCATCCGGAAAGCTATTGGAGCTTCATGCACCGCAATCTGTTCGACCATGTGAACATCGACCCCAGCCGCATCCATCTGCCGGACGGCACAAATCCGGATGCGGCGGATGCCTGCGCCAGGTATAACGCAATCATCCACAAGGCAGGCGGCATCGACCTGCAGCTTCTGGGTCTTGGACCAAACGGTCATATCGGCTTCAATGAGCCGGGCGAAGCCTTTGAACTGGAGACCCACTGTGTCGATCTGACCCCCGCCACCATTGAAGCGAACAAGCGTTTCTTCGACGGCGATGAGGATCTCGTCCCGAAGCAGGCTTACACGATGGGCATCAAGACCATCATGCAGGCACGCAAGGTTCTGGTCGTGGCAAATGGTCTGGGCAAGGCGCAGGCGGTCAAAGACGTTGTGACGGGTCCTGTCACTCCCGAGTGCCCGGGTTCGATTTTGCAGATGCACCCCGATTGCACCCTCGTTGCCGATGAGGACGCACTGAGCCTGCTGTAATTCCTGTGGGAAAAGAGGTCCATCACGATGATTTTGAAAAATGCACTGGTATATACCCCTCGCCATACGTTTGAAAAAGGTGATCTGACGATTCGAGAAGGTCGTATCGTCCCGTTTGCGCAGCCCGGGGAGGGCGAGGAAGTCATTGACGCGGACGATCTGTACGCGCTGCCCGGGCTGGTCGATATCCATTTCCACGGCGCGATGGGAAAGGATTTTTGCGATGGCACAGAGGAAGCGATCCGGACGCTGGCGGATTTTGAAGCGAGCAAGGGTGTGCTTGCCATCTGTCCTGCGACCATGACCTTCTCGGAAGAGATTTTAAACGGGGTCATGGACGCTGCCGCCGCACACAAGAACGGAAAGGGAGCGGACTTGGTCGGCATCAATATGGAGGGACCGTTCATCAGCCCGAAAAAGATCGGCGCGCAAAACCCCGAGTATCTGCACAAGGCGGATGTCGGGATGTTCCGCCGTTTGCAGAAACGGGCGAAGGGTCTTATCAAGCTGGTGGATATCGCACCCGAGGAGAACGGCGCGCTGGAATTCATCCGGGAGTGCCATAATGAGGTGCGCATCTCCATCGCCCACACCTGCACGAGCTATGATACCGCCAACGCTGCCTTTGCCGCAGGTGCGACCCACATGACCCACCTGTACAACGCAATGCCCGGCATTACCCACCGTGAGCCGGGACCGATCATTGCGGCATGGGAGCGGGGCGCGGAGGTCGAGCTGATCACCGATAACGTCCATATCCATCCGGCAATGGTGCGGTTCACCTTCAACACCTTCGGCGACGACCATGTGATCCTGATCGCCGACAGCATGATGGCGTGTGGGCTGCCCGACGGTCAGTATTCGCTGGGCGGGCAGGCTGTCACCGTCCATGGTCCACGTGCGACCCTGACTGAGCACCCCGATACCATTGCGGGCAGCGCGACCTGTCTGTACGACTGCATGAAGCGTGCCGTTCTCGAGATGGGCGTTCCGCTGGAGAGTGCTGTCCGTGCTGCCAGCGAGAACCCCGCCAGAAGCATCGGAATCGACAATGATTATGGCAGTCTGGCGGCAGGACGTTACGGCAACGTCATCCTTGCGGACAAAGACCTGAATATCCGGATGATCATCCAGAAAGGAACTCGTATTGTATGAGCAAGACCCTGACATGGCGGCTGCTGACCGCCGACGAGCTGACAAAGGTATACCTCGAGGAAATGCGCCGGGACTTTCCGCCCAGTGAATTGAAACCTCTGAGCATGATTCTGAACAGTGAGACCGTCGGCAGTTCCCACACATGGGGCGTGTACGAGGACGAAACCCTGCTGGCTTACCTGCTGATGGTGCGTCCGGAGGGCTGCGAGGTCAGCCAACTGGATTACTTCGCTGTCCTGCCGCAGTATCGGGTGAATGGACTTGGCGCAAAGCTTTTGTCCGAGCTGTCTGAGCATGAACAGGGAGCAAAAGCGATCATCATCGAATCCGAATGTCCTGAAAAGGCAGAGGATGAGGCGATGGCCGTCCGCCGTCTGGGCTTTTATGCCCGATGCGGCGCAGTCGATACCGGATGGACGGAGCGTCTGTTCGACGCATGGTTTCGCATTCTGGTTCTCCCTTGCCCCAAAGATAAAATGCCGGACAAAGAAGAAGTTGTCGCCGCATTGGTTGATTGCTATCGCCGCGTGATGGGTGAACCGCAGTACCGCAGGTATACGGATTTCTACCGTCCGGATGGACGGAAGCAGGAGTTCTGACCCCGAAAGCAAGCGTAGTTGTTTGAACGGCGGGTGCTTTTTTTCCAACCTCATTAGGGGAGCTGTCGCCGTCAGGCGACTGAGAGGGCGAGCCCGATTCTTTAGACTTATGCAAAACTGAAAATCCGACGCTTGACAGCAAAAATAGATGTGGTAACATTAGGATAGGAATTTTAACAAAAATTAGGAGGGTCTTGCTATGGCATACGAAGTATCTCGACGCGATTTTCTGAAAGGCGCAGCCACTATGACCGTGGCCGCCGCTGCCTCGACCCTGCTGGCCGGATGCAGCGGCAATAATGTGCCTGCCGAAAATGAAGTCGTACTGGGTGATTATAAAGTCAAAGTGACAGAGGCGAAGACAACGCAGGAGTCTTCTGTCAGTTCGGAAAAGATCACGGGATATATCGAGCCTGTTGTGAGCATCTCCTACACGGGAAAGGGGTCTCCCACATTCCTGTACAAGGAAATCTTCACCTCGGCAATGATCGGCGACGCTGCTATGACCATTACAAACCCGCTCAGCGCATACAACAGCATTATCAGTGCGTTCAGCAAGTGTGAGCCGAAATTCAAAACCTCGGACAAGACTGTGTATCAGAGCTTTGTCGGGGGCAACAAACCGCTGATCCTGAAGGTCACGTTTGACGACAAGAGCTATGCGGTGTTCGAGATTTGGAATACAGGAAAGATCACGGCATCGAAAGTCTGATAGGAGGAACTGAACTATGGAAAACATTTCTCGCCGTAATTTTATGAAGGGCGTGGGTGCGGTCGCTCTTGCTACTGCCGCAACGGGTCTGCTGGGCGGCTGCGGTGATGGGAGCATGATTGCGGACGCTTCCGGTCTGGACGAAACCGCAAACCTCAAGGGACTTAAAATGACGATCCGCAAGCTATGCTATACAACGGACAACGATGGAAACTATTATATTCTTCCGCAGGTACTGATTCGGAATGAGACTCCTTTTTCTGTTCCGGTGAACCCGACAGGCGGAAGCTTTGAGATCCGTTTGAACGGTACAACTCCGCTGAGCATCACCGAGGAGACAATGACCCGGTTGAACAACAGCATGGATATGAGCAAGCTGAGCGCTGCGGATCTGAGCCGCAACGAGCAGGTAAAGGGATGGCTCTGCGCAAAGGGGAATGTCAGTACCCAGTTCAATTATGTTTATGTCATTTTCTACCCGAATGCCAATGACACCAAAACCGCTTTGCGTTGTAAGATCTCTTCAAGAGACGCAAAAGCTGTCTTCCTCGGAAAAGGCTGAAACCGATCAGGGATCTCTGCCCCGCGGCACTCAAAACGAGTGCCGCGGGGCTTTTTACGTTTACGGGTCTTTTACATTCGGGCAAAACCATGTGAGAAAAATTTACCTCGATTTTGCGCGATCGTGGTCGCAGAGAGACGGCGTGTGGGCTACAATAAAGGCGTTCCCGAGAAAAAACGAAACCATCGAAAACACTTGGAAGAAAAAGCGTAAAAGGACCGGAGGAAACAGTTCCGGTATAAAGTTGGAGGAAAACACCATGAAAAAGATCACTCGTCGTTCGTTTCTCACCGTTTGCGGCGCAGTTGCGGCCGCAGCAGCCTTGACCGCCTGCGGTGGAGCGGCTTCTTCTGCGTCCACTGCTGCGTCTTCTACGGCATCCTCTGCGGCCGCTTCGGAAGCAGAAGCAGCCGCTCTGTCCGGCAATGTCGCAACGGGCGGCTCTACCTCGATGAAGAATGTTATCGCTGCCTTGACCGAAGGCTTTGCCGAGATTCAGCCCGGCGTGACCGTCAGCTACGACCCGACCGGTTCCGGCGCAGGCATCACTGGCGCAACCGATAAGACTCTGGACATCGGTCTGTCCTCTCGTGCCCTGAAAGACGATGAGAAGAACGATGTTGACGGTACAACCATCGCTCTGGACGGCATTGCGATCGTTGTCAACAAGGACAGCGCAGTCGAAGACCTGACCGTGGAGCAGTTGAAGAAGATGTTTACGGGCGAGATCACCAACTGGGCAGATGTCGGCGGCGCGGATGGCGAGATCGTTCTGATCGGTCGTGAGGCTGGTTCTGGTACGCGCGATGGCTTTGAGAGTATCGTCGATGTGAAGGATTCCTGCAAGTACGCACAGGAGCTGACCGCTACCGGTGCTGTTATCAGCGCAGTCGAGGCGAATCCTCTGGCCGTTGGTTACGCCTCTCTGTCCGCCGTCGGCGATACCGTCAAGATGGTGACGGTCGGTGGTGTGGTATGCAGCGAGGACACCGTGAAGGACGGCAGCTATGAGGTCCAGCGTCCCTTCGTGTTCGTCACCAACAAGTCGGTCACTCTGTCCGAGCAGGCACAGGCGTTCTTCGACTTTGCGACCAGCAAGGATGCCGCAGACCTCATCCGCGTGGCGGGTGCTGTCCCTGTGAATGAGTAAGAACGGCAGAGACCGTGAATTTTATGAAGAAAAAAGCATTTGAGCTTCCGCGCAATGCCGCCGAGTGGATCGAAGCCATCATGAACTTCCTCTTTTTCCTCTGCGGCATCCTTGCGGTGGGATGTGTCATCCTGATCTCGGTCTATATGATCGTCGCCGGCGTTCCCGCCATCGGCAAGATCGGTCTGTTCCGCTTCCTGCTGGGCAGTGAATGGGCATCGACCGCCGCAGACCCGAAGTACGGCATCCTGCCTTTCATCCTGTCCAGTGTCTACGGCACACTGGGCGCAACCATCCTCGGAGTTCCCATCGGTCTGCTGACGGCGGTGTTCCTGTCGAAAGCAGCCAGCCCGAAGATCCGTAACGTGGTCGTGACTGCGATTGAGCTGTTGTCCGGCATCCCGAGCGTCGTGTTCGGTCTGCTGGGTATGCAGATCCTTGTTCCGGCGGTCGCAAAGACCTTTGGCAAAGCCTCGGGCGCGTGTCTGCTATCGGCGATCGTCGTTTTGTCGGTGATGATCCTGCCCAGCATCGTATCCGTGTCGGTAACGGCGTTGAACGCTGTCCCGCCCGAATATGAGCAGGGCAGTCTGGCACTGGGCGCGACAGATACCGAAACGTGGTTCAAGATCAGCATTCCGGCGGCGAAGAGCGGCATTGCGGCGGGCATCGTCCTCGGCATTGGTCGTGCCATCGGCGAGGCAATGGCGGTTATGATGGTCGCCGGCAACAGCCCCAATATGCCGGACAGCCTGTTCCGGAGCGTGACCTTCCTGACGACCGCCATCGCCAAGGAAATGAGCTATGCGGGCGGCCTGCAGAAGCAGGCGTTGTTCAGCATCGCACTGGTGCTGTTCGTGTTCATCATGCTCATCAATGTGGTTCTGAATGTCGCATTGAAGGGAGGAGACCGGAATGAAAAGTAACTTTTCCCCCTCCCGTCGGGCATGGAACCGCTTCTTTACGGCGGCTGTCTGGGTGGCGGCAATGCTCGTCATCGTGCTGGTCGCCGGCATCATCGGAATGGTGCTGGTGCGGGGCATTCCGCACATCAGCCTGAAATTCCTTACCACGACTGCCAGCGTGCTGAAAGGGACGGACGGCATTCTGCCCGCCATCCTGAATACCCTGTACGTTATCCTGCTGACCCTGCTCATCGTCCTTCCGCTGGGCGTGGGGGCGGCGGTTTACCTGACTGAGTACGCTTCCAACCGGAAGCTGATCGAGGTCATCGAGTTCACCAATGAGACCCTGGCGGGCATCCCCAGCATCATTTATGGTCTGGTCGGTATGCTGGTCTTTGCCCAGACCCTGGGCTTCAAGACCTGTCTGCTGTCCGGTTCGCTGACGCTGGTCGTCATGAACCTGCCGACCATCATCCGCACTACGCAGGAATCCCTCAAGACCGTGCCGCAGGGCTATCGGGAGGGCGCAATGGGTCTGGGCGCGGGCAAATGGCACATCATCCACACCATCGTTCTGCCCTGCAGCATCGACGGCATCGTGACCGGCTGCATTCTGGCAGTCGGACGTATCGTGGGCGAGAGTGCGGCTCTGCTCTTCACCGCAGGCGCGGCAGAGGTCATCGCTCAGAATATCGTCAAGGCTTATACCTCCAACGGTGCGACCCTCTCGGTGCTGCTCTACCTGCGTGCCTTTGAGGACGGCGACTTCGATTCGGCGTGGGCGATCGGCGCGGTGCTTCTGGTGCTGGTGCTTGTAATCGATCTGGCGGCACGGCTGGCAAAGACAAAGCTGAAACAAAAGCAGTGAGGAATATTATGACAGAACCTGTTATTACAGCCAAGAACCTGAACCTCTGGTACGGGGATTTCAAGGCGTTGAAGAATATCTCGCTGGACGTCGGCGAAAAGGAGATCACCGCACTTATCGGACCTTCCGGCTGCGGCAAATCCACCTTCCTGAAAACGCTGAACCGGATGAACGACCTCGTCCCCGGCATCCGCATCGAGGGCGACGTCCGTCTGAAGGGACAGGACATTTTTGCCCGCGAAATGGAGCTGACCGACCTTCGCCGTCGTGTCGGTATGGTATTCCAGAAGGCGAACCCCTTCCCGATGAGCATTTATGACAACATCACCTATGGCCCGAAACTGCACGGCGTGCGGAACAAAGCTGAGCTGGACGAGCTGGTCGAAAGTTCCCTGCGGGGCGCGGCACTCTGGGATGAAGTAAAAGACCGCCTTAAAAAGAGTGCTCTGGGTCTGTCCGGCGGTCAGCAGCAGCGTCTCTGTATTGCCCGCGCTCTGGCAGTCAAGCCGGAAGTCCTGCTGATGGACGAGCCGACCAGTGCCCTTGACCCCGGCTCGACCATGAAGGTCGAGGAGCTGATGAGCGAGCTGAAAAAGGATTACACCGTCGTCATCGTGACCCATAATATGCAGCAGGCGGCACGTATCAGTGACCGGACGGCGTTCTTCCTGCTGGGTGAACTGGTCGAGGTCGATTCGACGGAGACGATCTTCAGCACGCCGCAGGACAAGCGCACCGAGGATTACATCTCGGGTCGTTTCGGTTAAGGAGGATGTCATGAGCTTACGCGCACAGTATGATTCGGACCTTGAGGCCCTCAAAGCCGCATTGGTCGAGATGGGCAAAGACTCGGCGGATGCTGTAGAGGATGCCCTTGAAGCCCTCTGCACCGCAGATGCGGAGGCGGCGGCAGCCATTGTCAAAGGCGATGGTCGCATCAATAACATGGAACGGGATATCGAGCACCGCTGCATGACCCTGCTCCTTCGTCAGCAGCCGGTGGCAGGCGATCTGCGCCGCATCTCGACGGCGATGAAGGTCGTGACCGACATCGAACGGATCGGCGACCATGCCGCCGATATTGCGGAGATCATTCCCCATCTCGTTACCGTCCGGAAGGCAGGAGACCCTGCCATCAGTCAGGCGATCGAGATGGGTCGGAAGGCTCATACGATGATCCTCGCCGCAATGGATTCCCTCACCAGCGAGGATGAGGGGACTGCCCGAAAGGTCATTGAAGCCGACGATGAGGTCGATTATGACTTCAACGCTATCAAGCATACCCTGGCGGAAGAGATCGCGGCAGACCCCAGCAGGGTCGATGCGGCATTGGACGTTCTGATGGTCATCAAGTATCTTGAGCGGATCGGCGATCACGCCGTCAATGTAGCCGAGTGGGTCGAGTTCATTCGCTCCGGACGCTACCACAATGAAAAACTCTTCTGAGATCCCACTCCTTTTCTTTCCCTTTGTGTTTCGCCCGGAAGGTTTCGTGTTTTCCTCACTTGTTTTCCGGAAAAAAGCCGTTGTGCCGCTGTTTTGAGCCGCACGGCGGCTTTTTTGATAAAAAAGTTGAATTTTTTTGAGCTCGCTGCAATCTTTTCCGGCTCTGGTTCGTATACAGTGCAGAGAGGCTTAAATTTAAGAGCCTGCTGAACTGGCAGAGTGGGTGTCCGGCTTCTCTCCCCCGAACCCGCGCCCGCTCTGCCGCAAGGGAGGATTTGCTCTATGGCAATCAAGAATTTTCCGTTGGAAGCAAGAGGCGAGACCGTCAGTCGGGACGCCCTTGTTCAGGCGGCTTTGAATGAGATCACCCAGAATTACCGCGAGGCGAGCCTGTCCAATGTGGCGCGCGCCTATGGTGTGTCGCTGGCGTATGTCAGCGAGTGTGTCCGTGCCCAGACAGGCAAGACCTACAAGGAGCTGCTTCAGAAGCACCGGATGGAAACGGCGGCTCGCCTGCTCCGCCGCAGTGACATGAACATCCAGCAGATCATCACGCAGGTGGGCTATGAGAACACCAGCTATTTTTACCGCCTGTTTCACGAACGCTACGGTCAAAGCCCGCGGGAATACCGCCGCAGCCGTGCCGCCCGCACCCGTGCATAATGCAGGAAAAATAACCTCTCCGTCATCCCGTTGGGATGCCAGCTTCCCTGCCAGGGGAGCTGGCGAGCGTCAGCTCGACGGAGAGGTTTTCTTTTTTGCCACAAAATGGTCGAAGTATGGAATTCCTTGCCGGAGTGTGTTATAATAACGACAAATTATCAAACGCGCATTGCAAGACATGTATGGAAAGAGAGATGAAAGGAAATGTTTCGTGGAGCGACCCGCTCTGACCTGAACCAGATCATGCAGATCTACGCCCGCGCGCGGCAGGCGATGAGGGATTCCGGAAACCCGACCCAGTGGGGAGAGAACTTCCCGCCGCAGGAGTTGATCGAAGAAGACATTGACACGAACCGATTGTTCGTTTATCTCGTCAACGGACAGATCATGGCAGTATTTGCGTTCATTCTGGGGGATGACCCGACCTATGCCAGGATCGAGGAGGGCAGCTGGCTGAATGACACCTTGCCCTACGGCACGATCCATCGACTGGCATCGTCCGGCAAGGGTCACGGTGTGGCTTCAAAGGTCATTGAGTGGTGTCTTGAGCACTGCGAGAGCCTGCGTGCCGACACCCATGCGGACAACCAGATCATGCAGAAAATTCTGGAAGGGAACGGCTTTACAAAGTGCGGCATCATCCATGTGGCAGATGGTACGCCCCGTATCGCTTACCAGAAGATGTCCATGACGCTTCCGGTGGAACGCTGAAGCCGAGATCAAACGAGGTTATAAAAACAGAGCCCCATGTCCGAGCGAATGCGGACATGGGGCTCTTTGCGTCAGAATGCGATTTTGATGTTAGAACGGGAAAACATCCTTGAGCTTATTCCACGCTGCTTTCAGACCCGATCCGGAAGCGGAGGAAATACCGTTGGTCGTCAGTTGGATATCGCTGAAGGTGACATTGGCGTTGCGTGCCACATAGAAGCCGACATAGATGTAATCAGAGTCGATGGAGGTCAGCGCATAATCGAAGCCAGCAGAAACGGTCTCGTTGTCACCGTAGGTCAGGGTGAAGCCGTCCGCTGTGCCAACGAGCTTCAGGTCAACGGTGTCGCCTGTGCCGTATTTGACGGTGGCGGCAGGACCGTCATACAGCTCACCGCTCTTGCGACCAAAGCAGTTGACTGCGCCCTGATTCCGGGTGCCAACGGCGACATAATCGCCGATGGGGTCGGAGATGCTGGTGTCAACATACATTTCATCACGAGCCATCAGACCGAAGGAGACCTGATTGTTCTTTGCCAGCGAGTTGACGGTAGCCTTTGCGGTTAGGGTGAAGTTGGTGCCAGCAGGCAGCTTGACGTAGTACATCATCAGGCCGTCTACCGTGGACGCGATCTTGCCGCGGTTGTTGGCGACGCCGAGGGTAATGCTCTGTCCGTCGATCGTGGCGGTGAAGTCGCCGCCGGAGATCTTATCGCTGCCGCCGACATTGCCGAAGACAGAACCATTCCAGACAGTGCCGTTTGCGTCGGTGAATGCCGACCAGAGTGAGCTGTCCTCGGTGGGAGAAACATAGGTGGAAGGAACGTAATCCGGATTTGCGGCGTCGCCGTAGAACTGCTTATAAGTAGGCTTTTCCTTGTGCTTGCTATATGCGCCCAGCGGTGTGTCGATAGTGAGCTGGTCGATGAGCCATGCGTTCAGCTTTGCGCCGTAGCTGTTGGTGTGGGTCAGATCAAGACCGGTGGGAACCAGATTGCCCTTCTTGTCCTCTTTCGCGCCGGTAAAGCTGTGGGTATACTGTGCCTTTTTGCCCATCGCAATGTTCTCGTTGATGGTTGCATTGGTCAGCTCCACACAGATGAGGTGCAACTCGCTGCACATATCACGGATCGCCTGCGCGTAGTCGCCGCCCTCATAGACGGTATCGCCGATGGTGACGGTCTGGGTCTTGTGACCGGAAGCACTGTTGTAGCTGGTCTTGGTGTTCTCGTTTGTCAGGCGCGCGATGGGCGTGCAGACGACCGGGATGACGCCGCGCTCCAGAGCAGGCTGGATATAGTTGATATACAGGCTGTTGGCAAAGGAGCCTTCGGTCTTATAGTCGCCATTGGGATTAGTGTAACGGGCGGGCTCGGTCTTTTCATCGTTGTGACCAAAGCCGATGATGAGGAACTTGTCGCCGGAAGCGTTGCCCAGAGCCGGAACCGTGTCAGAGCCATTCATCAGGGTGTTGTAGCTGCTCATGCCGGTAAAGTCCTTGCTGGACGCGCCGGAGACGGCAAGATTGTAAACATCGGCGTTGAAGTAGTTCTCGATCTCCTCGCCGTAGCCCTCGCGCGGCAGATAATAGCTGTCGTTGAAGGCAGAAACGGTGGAATCACCAACGACCCAGATGGTCGCCTTAGCAGCCTCGGGCTGACCCCATGCGGTACCGCGCGCACCTGCGTCGGTAGCGGCCAGCCCCTCAGCGGTCAGCAGGAGCAGACCGTGCATGTTGATGCTGCCGTCGGCGTTCCGGGTCGGAGCAACGGAGGTGTCGAGGCTCTCAAACCAGCTCTCCTTCACGGTGACAGTGTTGGTGGATTTGTTGTGGCTGGTCTGGGTCTCAGGATCCCAGTAGAAGTTGTTTGAGCCGTAGACGGCGGTGCTGTTCTGGCTTTGGAGAGCAATCTGCTCCTTGCCGTCAGTACCCTTGCGGAAGGAGATGACGCCGTCGGCGGCATAGTCGGTCACAGCGGACTTGTTGCCGGTGTAAAGCGCGACGTTATAACCCTCATTGTTGTAGGAGGTGGAGTTGTAGACCTTGACGTCCGGGCAGGAGTTGGAGTCAATGCCCTTGGCGGCGTTGTCGTAGGAGATGGAGTTGATGAGCTTGTGGTTGCCGGGAAGATTGGTACCGCCCATCTTGAAGCCGTTGCCGTTGCCTGCCGCAATGGTAACAACGACATTGCTGAAGCTCAGGTTGCCGTCGTCATCACAGGTGACGGTCGGGAACTGGAACGGCTGCTTCTTGACCGGCTCTGCAGCCAGCATCAGGTAACCGTTCTTGTAAGCGACGCAGTTCTGGATGGTGACTGCGCCGATGGAACCGGTTGCGGCTTTGGCGAAGAAATCCCAGCCATCGTCGGCGTTGTAAGCGGAAATACAGCCGTCAAAGACATTGCCCTCGCCGGTGGTCAGCTTGGCAGCAAAGCCGTCAGCGTCTTCCATGGCGCGGTCTGCGTTGTTCATCGAGGTGCAGTTCTTGATGGTGTTGTGGCTGGGCCACAGAGTTTTGTTATCAGCAGACAGACCGGAGACCTGCAGACCGGTGTTGCCGTTGTTGTAGAAGTTCATCTGCTCGAGGACGCAGTGGCTGCCTGCCAGCTGCATCCCCTTTGCGCCGTCTGCGGTGTTGGTGATGTTGATCTTGCTGATGTTCCAGTAGTTGCCCCAGACACTGAAGCCGGTACCAACGCCGCTGAAGTCCAGCGTTGCGTATTTGCCGTCTGCCGTTGTCATGGTGATGGGAGCTTCTGCCGTTCCGTCACGACCACGTTCGACCTTCAGCTCACCGGTCAGAGCGTAAGTGCCGCTTGCCAGTTGAATGGTCTGACCCGCAGCGGCATAATTCAGCGCGGTCTGAAGATCGACTGCGTCCTCTGCGCTGGTGCCGCCGTTGGCTGCGCTGCCGTCCGGGGTAACGACGATAACGCCGTTCGCACCAAGAGCGCGGAGAGAAACCTTTTTCTCGATGGTGGCGGAATCGTAGCTGCTCAGCTTTTCATATGCGCTGATGGTGTAGCTCTTGTCCGGAGTGAATTTGACCTTGAAGGTGGTATCTCCCGTCACGGCGTAGCTCTTGGAGAAGGTCTCGCCTGCCTTGATGTCCACATTCTCATCCACGATGACACCGTTCGCGGAAATGGTCGCCTTGCCGTCAGCGTTGGCTTTGAACACCAGTTTATAGCTGTTGCCGGTGCAGGTGGCAGGGCTGGTGATCTGATAAACAGGGTCAACATAGCTGGTGGGCTGGAGCGTCCACTCCGAAGCGTTCCATGTGCTTGTGGTGTAGGTGATGTTGGAGAAGGTCACATTCATGCCGCGTGCAGCCGCAAAGCCCAGATAGGCTTTGTTTGCTTCCTGCGCGGTCATGGGGTCGTCCAGCTCTGCGTACTTGGAGACGCTGGAGGCAGTGCTGTCCTTTGCCGAGATATACAAAGTCGAAGAGCCGATGACATTGCCGGTCGTGCCGTCAGCATTGATGGCGTACTGGGTGGCGACGTAGCTGTTGCTGGTCTTGGCGAGACTTACACGGTAGGTATCGCCTTGCTTGATGGTCTGTGCGCTGAACGCAGCGCGGTTCGATTTGACGTCGTTGGAAGCGGCAGTCTCGTTGGAGATGATGCCGGTGTAGCTGCGGACACCCACGGCGTCCTTGATCTCAACGCCATCCAGCGGGAGCTTAGTGCCGGTGACAGAAATTTGATTCGAGAAATAGCTGCCGGAGCCGCTGATGCTGTCACGCACCATGAGAGCGAAGCCCTCCTGACCGTCCGGAGCGGGGTTCACGTAGTCAATGGTGACGTCGGCTTGTAAATAGAAATTCTGGGTGGTCGGGTCGATGGTGGTGTAGTAGAAGGATACACCGTCTGCGGGGGAATCCGCGACGAACTTGCCACCCTTCTTGTCGATGGTACCATCATCCTTGATGGTGCAGGAGTTAAGAGTGATCTTGCCGTTGATGTCCGCACCATCTGCGATGGTGTTGACTTCTGCTGAGGTGGAGGTGCCGAAGGCTTTGAACTGCCAGCTGCCCGATGCGGAGGAAGAACCCTCTGCGAATGCGGTCAGCGGCATCATGCCCAGAAGCATTGCGCCTGCCAGCAGTCCGGCTACGGTGCGCCGGATGCTTTGCTTTGCGTTTCTCATAGAAACTCTCCTTTTCCTTGGCTGCGTTGTCAGAGAGCACGCTCTCCCCGCACAACTGCAACACATTGTTGTATTTCAGTTTACATGTTTCCTGCGATTTTACAAGATTTAATTGAAAATTGCCAGTAATTTCGTCGTTACGAATAAACTTTTTGGGATATTTTTGGGAGAAATGCTGAGCTTATCCCGTGAGGGAAAAGAAATAGCAAGCTACGGATGGAATCCTGACGAAACGATTTTATCCGAGGTGATCAAAACGGTCGTTCGATCACTTTGACCTCTTGTCAGAATTCGTGAAAAATATAGCAGATCGTTTTGGGCTTGTTCACAAGAGAAAGAAGCCGCAATTTCCACAAAAACGGCGGCATTTGCAGGCAAAATTCCCCGGTGATGTACATTTTGCCGAAAGGAGCTTGACCTTTTTGCGCAGAATAGATAATATAAACTTGATGAACTGCGCAAAAGGACAAAAATCGCCCTGCGCATACACACATGCAAATTTCTGAGGTTCATACGGGAGGACCATCATGACAAATGCAGAAAAGCTTACCCTGGCAAAGCACGCCTGCCATATCCGCATGGGCGTGATCGAGGGAACTCACAGCGCGAAATGCGGTCATCCGGGCGGCAGTCTGGATATCGCCGAGGTGCTGAGCTACCTTTATTTCGTGGATATGAACATCGACCCCAACGATCCGCACAACGCAGACCGTGACCGCCTTGTCCTGTCGAAGGGTCATGCGGCTCCGGCTCTGTATGCCGCTTTGGCTGAGCGCGGCTTTTTTCCGGTCGAAGACCTGAAAACACTGCGCAAGATCGGCAGCTACCTGCAGGGTCACCCTAACATGAACAGCACGCCGGGCGTGGATATGTCTACCGGCAGTCTGGGTCAGGGTATTTCTGCCGCCTGCGGCATGGCTCTGGGCGCAAAGCTGGCAAATAAGCCGCTGAGTGTTTATGCCATCGTCGGTGACGGCGAGGTGGAAGAGGGCGAGTGCTGGGAAGCGTTCATGTTTGCAGCCCACTATGGTCTGTCCAACCTCTGCGTCATGCTGGATCGCAACCATCTGCAGATCGACGGCAACACGGAAACGGTCATGAACAGCGCACCGCTGGACGAGAAGCTGAAAGCTTTTAACTTCAATGTTGTCACCATCAACGGTCATGACTTCGATGCCATCGAGAACGCCATCAAGGCGTTCCACGCAGAAATCGAGAAGCCGACCTGCATCATTCTCGACACCACCAAAGGCAAGGGTGTCTCCTATATGACCAACGCTGTGGATTGGCACGGCAAGGGACCCAACGACGACGAGTATGCCGTTGCAATGAAAGAGCTGACCGCCGCTTATGCTGCGCTGGAAGAGGAGGATAAGTAAGATGGCAGAGGTAAAAATGATCGCGACCCGCGAAAGCTACGGCAACACCCTCAAGGAGTTGGCTGCGGAAGGTCATGATGATCTCGTCGTTCTGGATGCAGACCTTGCCGCTGCGACCAAGACCAGCGTGTTCCGCAAGGCATATCCGAACCGCCACTTTGACTGCGGCATCGCTGAGGCGAACATGATGGGTGTTGCTGCCGGTCTGTCCACGATGGGTTATGTCCCCTTTGTTTCCAGCTTCGCCATGTTTGCGGCTGGTCGTGCCTTTGAACAGATCCGCAACTCGGTCGCCTATCCCCGTCTGAACGTCAAGATCGGTGCGACCCACGGCGGCATCTCCGTCGGCGAGGATGGTGCTTCTCACCAGTGCTGCGAGGACTTTGCCCTCATGCGCAGTCTGCCCGGCATGACCATCATCTGTCCGGCGGACGATATCGAGGCCCGTGCCGCCGTCCGTGCCGCTTACGAGATGAATGGTCCGGTCTATCTCCGCTTTGGTCGTCTGGCAGTTCCCGTGTTCCACGATCCGGCGAATTACCATTTTGAGATCGGCAAGGGCGAGCAGATCACCGAGGGCGACGATATCGCCATCATTGCGACCGGTCTGATGGTGAACGAAGCCCGCAAGGCTGCCGCAGAGCTGGCGGCTGAGGGCATTCATGCCCGTGTCATCAACATCCATACCATCAAGCCTCTGGACGAGGAGATCGTTCTCAAGGCTGCCAAGGAGTGCGGCAAGGTCGTCACCGCCGAAGAGCACAGCGTCATCGGTGGTCTGGGCGAAGCCGTCTGCTCCCTGCTGAGCGAGAAGCTGCCCACCCCGGTGCGCCGTGTCGGCGTTCAGGATAAGTTCGGCTGCTCCGGCCCGGCCTGGGATCTGCTCAAGCTCTATGGTCTGGATGCCGCAACCATCGTCAAGACTGCAAAAGAGATGCTGAACAAGTAAGCTCTGGTAGAATAATTCAATAAAAAAGATAAGAGGTTTCTTCTCTCTGCCGATCAGACAGAGGGAGGAGACCTCTTTTTGGATGTGGAAATTGAAGGAGAAACGCCTTACGACCCTTTAAAATGCTTCTTTGAAAAATTCCCGATACACTTGCTGAAAGATCTGTTTCAAGTGGGCAATTTCAGGGCGGGAATCATCCCGAAGCGTGAGCAGATAGGTGTCCGAGACAGGAGCGCTCATCCGTATCGGATGATACCATTCATCGGGGTAAACCGGATATTTCATCGGGCTGAGGAGCAGACATTTTCCTGCCAGAAGGTTCGCGTAAACGGTCTCATAAGTTTCGACCGTCTGCCAGCGCGGTGGCGCGAAGGAACGTTCGGGAAGATTGCGCAGATGCTCGGCAATGCCTTCGAAAATCGGCTCATAACAGATCAGCAGATTGGACAGGTCGGCAGGAAACAGCTCTCGGCAGTCTGCCAGAGGGTGCTGAGGTGAGGCGACAAGGTAGCAGTGATTTTCGATGAGAGGGGTCATTTCGATCTCAGGCTGAATGGTCGTCAGGGGAAGATAGATCGCAGCATCGACCTCAGTCGTCAGATAACGGTGGAGACTGCCTCGAATCGACTCGGTACGGATCTCAAGCTCATAACCGGGGAATTCGCTGTGAAGCCGCTCCATCAGGACGGGGTAGATGGGGTCACGCTGTAATAAGACCAGCGGAAGGTTCAGGATAAGGTGCTTCTGACGGGAATAAGCACGGATCTCGTTCTGGGAGTTCAGGATATGCCGATAGATTTCCTGTGCATGGGGCAAAAAGGCACGACCCGCTTCGGTCAGGGCAACGCTGGTCGTACTGCGCTGAAAAAGCGCAACGTCCAGTTCCTTCTCGAGACTGCGAATCTGATAACTCAGCGCAGGCTGGGTGCAGTATAACTCCCGTGCCGCACTGGAAAAATTCAACGTCCGGCTCACGGTCAAAAAACAGAGCAACTGGTGGTCGTTCATGATAAGGCTCCTTTGAAAATAAACTTTCAGTCTGCTTCGCAGACAGCTCCCCTTTGTAGGGGAGCCTTTGGCAAAGAGATTTTGTTTTTGTGGATTGCCAAGGCCTCTCCTACAAGGAGAGGTGGCATTGCGCAGCAATGACGGAGAGGTTGAACAAGCGCAAACATAATTTATAGAACTAGTATATCACAAATCAAAACGCTCATAAACATCTTTTATAACAATGCTTGAGATTTTTTAATTCCATTTCACTTCGTTATATTTTATACTAAGTACAGCACAGGTGATTTTTGACCTGTAAACGTAGAAAGAAGAAAGAGAACGCGAAGGAGAACTCAGATGAATAAGATTTCCCGCAAGGGCTTCCTGAAGGTTGCTGCCGCTGCCGCCATGAGCGGCGTTACCGCTGGCGCACTGGCTGCCTGCGACGCTGCTTCCGGCAGCTCCACCGCCGCATCCACCGGCGAGGCTCTGTATACTCCCGGCACCTACACCGGCACTGCTACCGGCATCGGTGAGGTCAAAGTTACCATGACCTTCAGCGAGACGGCGATCACCGAGGTCGTCGTGGATACCTCCAAGGAGACCGAGAGCATCGGCGGCGTGGCTGCACCCACCCTGCAGGAGGCTCTGATGGCTGCTCAGAGTGCGGAAGTGGATAATATTTCCGGCGCAACGGTCACGACCAATGCCGTCAAGCAAGCCGCTGCGGACTGCATTGCGCAGGCGATGGGCGTTAAGACCGACGCTTCCGCTGAGGAAACCAACAGTGCGGACGATGGTGATGACTGGCTGGGCGAAGAACCGCAGGTCGAGGCAAACGAGACGCAGGATTTTGACGTCGTTGTCATCGGTGCGGGTCTGTCCGGCATTTGTGCAGCTCGTGCTGCCGCTGAGGAAGGCGCAAAGGTCGCCATTGTCGAAAAAAGTTCTTCCTTCAACTGCCGCAGTGGTGAGTACGCTCTGCTGAACGGCAGTCTGAATAAGCGTTGGGGTCGTGAGAACATCGTGGACGAGGATGTTGTCGTCAACCGTCTGATGCGGGAGTGCACTTATCGCAACAAGCGTGCCATCCTCAAGAAGTGGGCTTCCCACGCACATGAGGTCATGGACTGGTTCATCGAAGCATATCCCGAGCTGACCATCTGCGACACCACCCGTGAGGTCGTCACGCAGGAGCAGTTTGACAAGGGTATCCTTGTTCCGCTGGCATGGCCTCAGCCTGAGCACTATGACTACCGCAACGAAGAGTTCCCCACCTTCCCTTCCAGCATGGAGTTCCGTTCATCCCGCACGGATCAGCAGGGCTTCATCGTTGAGGCGAATCTGAACAAAGCTCTGGACGCAGGCGCAAAGACCTTCTATGGCTGCTTTGGTACCAAGCTGCTGAAGGACAGCGACGGACGTGTGACGGGCGTCATCATCCGTGACGCTCAGAATGGCAGCAAGTATATCCAACTGAACGCTTCCAAGGGCGTCATTCTGGCAACCGGCGACAACTCCGGTGATGAGAAGATCATGAAGCATTTTGCTCCGGAGATTGTAGAGAAGAATATCGCCAACATGGGCGCAATGGGTATGTTGGGCGTTGACGTTGAAGGCAAGACGGTTGAGACTGGCGATGGTCTGCGCATGGGCGCATGGATCGGCGCAAAGGTTCAGGATCACCACGCTCCGATGACCCATCATATGGGCAGCGGCATGGGCGTTACGCCGTTCCTTCAGATCAACAAGCGCGGCGACCGTTTCATGAATGAGTGCATCCCCGGACAGCAGCTTGAGAATCAGATCGAGCTGCAGCCCGAATGCACATCCTTCCAGATCTACGATTCCAAGTGGGGCGATGAGGTTCCCTACATGCCGGCAAACCACGGTGGTCTGTGCTACATCATCCCCGAGGATGAGGATGAATCCAACCCGAACTACTCCGACCGTCAGTACACCAAGATCAGCGCAAAGGCCGAGGCTTACCAGTTCAAGGCTGACACGCTGGAAGACCTGCTGACCCAGTGTGGCTTCGATGGTGAGGCTCTGGACAACGCTCTGGCTTCCATCGAGCGTTATAACGAGCTGTGCAAGGCTGGCTCGGACGATGACTTCGGCAAGCCCGCAAGCCGGATGTTCGCTCTGGAGAATCCCCCGTACTATGCCTGCCAATGGGGTACGACCTCCATGCTGGTCTGCGTCGGCGGTCTGGAGAGTGACGAGAACTGCCACACCTTCACCGAGGAGGATGCTGCAAGCCCGAAGCGAGACATCATCAAGGGTCTGTATGTCTGCGGCAACGTGCAGGGCAGCCGTTATGCGGTCGAGTACCCGATCTGCATGCGCGGCATCAGCCACAGCCTGTGCGTCTACTATGGCTACATCGCAGGCAAGAACTGTGTTGCAGGTCTGTAAGCAGTAAAACTTAAAAAGCGATTTCCTGCCCGAAACGGTGCTTTCTTCCCGTTTCGGGTTTTTGCTTTTTGATGTGGTATGTGACACAGTTACAGAAAATCAGTTCCTTTCGGGGTATACTAATACTATCCCAAGACCAACACTTCTGAACGGAGGATCTTGATATGGCAGTCGTAACCATCACGAAAGAAAATTTTGACGCAGAGGTTCTGCACAGCGAAAAGCCTGTTCTGCTGGACTTTTGGGCGACCTGGTGCGGTCCCTGCCGGATGCTCTCGCCCGTCGTGGACGAAGTGTCCGAGGAGCGCGACGACATCAAAGTCGGCAAGGTCAATGTTGATGAACAGCCTGAGCTGGCTGCCGAGTTCGGCGTCATGAGCATTCCCACACTACTGGTCTTTAAGGACGGGAAACTCGTCAACCAGTCTGTCGGCGCACGCCCCAAGAGCGGCGTGCTGGCACTGCTGGGCTGATCTTGAATCAGAATGAACCGTCCCTCTGTCTGTAAAAGATGAACGATTTTTGCCCCGTACGATGTGTTCCAACGCATTGTGCGGGGTGTTTTGCTGTCTGGATTGTTTTTCAACGGCGGACGATTGGAGAAACGCACAGAAAATAAGGATGCGGAGCGGAAAACACTGTAGCTTTCGCACTTTACAACTTTATCAAGATAAAGTAAAATAAACAAAGGATCAAATGGAAATGTGCCTTGCGGGGGTCAGCAACAGAAAAGCCGCATACAGAAATGGGATAAGGGGATATCAGAATGGAGTTTGAACTTTCACGCTTACAGCCTAAGGAGCGGGCATCCTTCGCACTGCGGGCGTTATATGAGGATGCCGGATGCCGCAAATACCATATGGGGCGGTTCGAGGAGTACGGGCTGTATCAGGAGAACCGAAGCTTCCTGTCGTCGGAGCAGGTCATCACCTTTACCGATCTGGATGGTCGTCTGCTGGCTCTCAAGCCGGATGTGACCCTCTCGATCGCAAAGACAGCTCAGCCCGCCAAGGGCGAAACGCTGCGGTATTATTACCACGAAAACGTCTATCGTCCGTCGGCAGAAAGCCATACCTTCCAGGAAATCTCTCAGATGGGTCTGGAGCTTCTGGGCAGCATTGGCGAGACGGAGATCCGGCAGGCAGTCTGTCTGGCGGCGCAGTCGTTGGAACTGCTGGGAAGCCCGTGGGTGCTGGAGATCAGTCACATGGGGTATCTTTTCGGTCTGCTGGATGCGCTGGACGTTCCCACTGAGATACGTCCTCTCCTGCTGGAAAAGCTTCGTGCAAAGAACGCTCATGAGCTTCGGACGGCGGCAGAAAACGCCGGAATGGATCGCTCGGAGGCGGATGTGCTGGTTGAGCTGCTTTCCCTGAACGGCGATTATGCCACCGTTCTCCCGAAAGCGGAGGCTTTCTGCCGGAATGAACGGATGCGGAACGCCGCCGAGGAGCTTCGGGCATTGGCGGAGCCGCTGGAAGCCGCAGGCGGAAGCATCCGGCTTGACCTGACCCTCGCAGGCGAGATGGAATATTACAACGGCTTGATTTTTCAGGGTTATCTCAAAAGCCTGCCCCGCCCCTTGCTCAAGGGTGGGCGGTACGATCTGCTGATCCGGAAATTCACCCCCGGCGCGGGCGCGATCGGGTTTGCGGTCTATCTCGACGAGCTTGACCGCCTGAGCGCACCCCTTCCGCCTGTCCAGCAACAGCAGACCCGAAAGGTCATGCTGAACGTGGCGCTTCCGAAGGGGCGTCTGGGTGATAAGGTCTACGACCTGCTTGCGAAGATCGGCTATGGCTGCCCGGAGGATTACAATGCGACCCGAAAGCTGGTCGTTGAGAATCCCGAAGCCGGTATCCGGTATTTCCTCGTCAAGCCGAGCGATGTTGCAATCTATGTCGAGCATGGCGCGGCGGATGTCGGGATCGTCGGAAAGGACATCCTGACCGAG
This sequence comes from Bacteroides uniformis, assembly GCA_963615155.1. Lineage (GTDB taxonomy): Bacteria > Bacillota > Clostridia > Oscillospirales > Ruminococcaceae > Faecalibacterium. The sequence continues at coordinate 41,576 of CAVEGP010000006.1, forward strand.
GCTTCCGCAGACGTTTACGAGCTGCTGGACACCGGACTTGGCAAATGCCGGATGTGTGTCGCTGCTCCGGCGGATTATCAGGACGACCCCAGCCGTCCGGTGCGGGTCGCCACCAAATTCGTGAACATTGCCAAGAATTACTACGCATCCATTGGAAGGGACATTGACATCATCAAGCTGAATGGTTCCATCGAGCTTGCACCGATCCTTGGTCTTTCGGATGTGATCGTCGATATCGTCGAGACGGGCACGACCCTGCGGGAGAACGGTCTGCGGGTCGTTACCGAATTCATGCCTATCTCGGCACGGTTCATCGCCAACAAAGCCAGCTATCAGTTCAAGCACCGGGAAATGGATGAGATGCTCGAAAAGCTGCGTGACGCACTGAAACAACAGGAGGAAGCGAAATGATAAGGCTGTATAACTTTGAGGATCTGAAGCCCGAAGAGATCCTGAATCGTGATATCCGCGCCGAGAAGAACGTCGAGGATGTGGTGGATGGCATCATTGCTGACGTTCGCGCACGGGGCGATGCGGCACTGAGAGAATACGCGCTGAAATTCGACGGCGCAAACATTGAGAATTTGCAGGTCACGCAGGAAGAAATGGACGAAGCCTTTGCTGGAATGGACGGTTACTTCCTCGAGACGCTGCGTCAGGCGGCGGCAAACATCGAAGCATTTCACCGCCAGCAGGTACACAAGAACTTTGTGATGAATGACAAGCCCGGCATTGTGCTTGGTCAGAAATACACCCCGATTGAAAAGGCGGGCGTCTATGTGCCGGGCGGCACGGCGGCTTATCCGTCCACCGTCCTGATGGACGTCATCCCGGCCAAGGTCGCAGGCGTGTCGGAGATCGTCATGACGACTCCGGCAGGCAAGGACGGCAAGGTGAACCCGGTCATCCTCGCCGCCGCTGCTACCGCAGGCGTGACGAAGATTTTCAAGACTGGTGGCGCACAGGCTGTCGCCGCTCTGGCCTACGGCACCGAGACGATCCCGGCGGTCGATAAAATCGTCGGTCCGGGCAACATCTACGTTGCGACTGCGAAACGGAAGGTGTTCGGCAAGGTCGGTATCGACATGATCGCAGGTCCCAGCGAAATTTTGGTTCTGGCAGACGGCGGATGCAACCCGGCATGGGTCGCCGCCGACCTGCTGAGTCAGGCGGAGCACGACAAGCTGGCAAGCCCTGTCCTTGTGACCGACAGCGAAGAGTTGGCGAAGGCGGTGCAGGCGGAGCTGGAAGTCCAGATCCCGCAGCTTCCCCGTGCAGCCATTGCCCGTGCCAGTGTCGACGACAACGGCAAGATCATTGTCTGCGCCGACCTGCGCAAAGCTATTGAAGCCTGCAACATCATTGCGCCGGAGCATCTGGAGGTCTGTGTTGACGATCCGTTCAGCGTCCTGAATGAAATCAAAAACGCGGGCAGCATCTTCCTCGGACGGAATGTTCCCGAAGCTCTGGGCGACTATTTTGCGGGTCCGAATCACACCCTTCCCACCAGTGGTACAGCACGCTTTTCCAGTCCGCTGGGGGTGGACGATTTTGTGAAGAAGTCCAGCTTCATCTACTACACACGGGAAGCTCTGCAGGAGGCTGCGCCCCGCATTGCGGATTTTGCCGAGCGTGAGGGCCTGCACGCACATGCTCGCAGCGTAACGATTCGGTATGATAAGTAAGAGGGTGCTATTATGAGCAGATTTCTTTCTCCCAGACTGGCCGGTGTGACGCCCTATACCCCGGGCGAACAGCCGCAGGACCAGAAATACATCAAGCTGAACACCAACGAAAGCCCTTATCCGCCCTCTCCGGCGGTGGTCAGAGCGATCAACAGTACGGAGGTCGAAAAGCTCCGGCTCTACTCTGACCCGGCTTGTGCCGACCTGCTGAATACGGCGGCAAAGCACTTCGGGCTGAAACCGAACCAGATCATGCCGGGCAACGGCAGCGATGAGAATCTGTTTTTTGCCATCCGTGCCTTCTGCGACGAGAACCATCCGCTGGCGTATGCGGACATTACCTATGGCTGCTACAGCGTCTGGTGCGGTCTGATGAACATCCCCAGTGATATCGTCCCGCTGAAGGAGGACTTTACCCTTGACCCATCGGATTACTACGGCAGAAACGAGACCATCGTGATCGCAAACCCCAACGCTCCGACCGGTCTGGCTCTGCCCCGCAGTGCCATCGAGGGTATCCTGAAAGCCAACCCGAACAATGTCGTCATCATTGATGAAGCCTATGTGGATTTCGGCGGTGAGAGCTGCGTTCCGCTCATCGACCGGTACGACAACCTTCTGGTCGTCCAGACCTTTTCGAAATCCCGCCAGCTTGCAGGCGCGCGGCTGGGTCTGGCGATGGGCAATGAAAATCTCATCGCCGACCTGAATCGGGTCAAGTTCAGCCTGAACCCCTACAACATCAACCGCCTGACCCTGAAAGCAGGACAGGTCGCCTTGGAGGACGCTGCCTATTTCGACAAGACCCGTTCCGCTATCATCGAAACGCGGGAATGGACGAAACAGCAGCTCGAACAGCGGGGCTTTGCCTGCACCGACAGCCGGTCGAATTTCCTGTTCGCCGAGAGCGATCAGAAGGACGGCGGTGAGCTGTACCGGAAGCTGAAAGAAAAGGGTGTGCTGGTCCGTCATTTCGACACGCCCCGCATCGCGAACCGACTGCGCATCACCATTGGCACACCGGACGAAATGCAGGCGTTCCTGACAGCACTGGACGCAATTCTGGAGGAATGAACCATGCGGGAAGCAACGATTTCACGAAACACGAATGAGACGCAAATCGAACTGAACTTGAATCTTGACGGCACCGGCCGCTATCAGGTGGACACCGGATGCGGTTTTCTGAATCACATGCTTGAGCTGTTTGCCCGGCATGGTCGCTTTGACCTGGTGCTGACCTGCCACGGCGATGTGGAGGTGGACTATCACCACACCGCTGAGGATATCGGCATCGCGCTGGGACAGGCGTTCAACACGGTCTTGGGCGAAAAACGGGGCATCCAGCGGTACGGAAGCTTCTATCTTCCGATGGATGAGGCTCTGATCCTCTGCGCAGTCGATCTGTCCGGTCGCTGTACCTTGAATTGGGATGTCCACTGCCAGACCGAAAAGGTCGGCGACTTTGATGTGGAGTGCATGAAGGAGTTCTGGCTGGGTTTTGCCCGCAACGCACAGGCGACCATCCATTTCGTCCAGTTTGCGGGCGAAAATACGCACCACATCCTCGAAGCCTGCTTCAAGGGCGCAGGTCGTGCGTTGGCGGCGGCAGTGAAGATTGACGCCGCACATCCGGACGAGATCCCCTCAACGAAAGGACTGCTGGTATGATCGCAATTATCGATTACGGCGTTGGCAACCTGTTCAGTCTCCGTTCCAGTCTGGCAAAGCTGGGGCTGGAAGCCGTCGTCACCGCTGACCCTGATGTTATCCGGAAGGCCGACCGCCTCATCCTGCCCGGTGTGGGAGCGTTCGCGGACGCAATGGCAAAGCTGGAAGCCACCGGACTGGTTCCGGTCATCCGGAAGGAGACGGAGACAAAGCCGCTGCTGGGCATCTGTCTGGGAATGCAGCTTTTGTTTGAGAAGAGCTACGAATACGGCAAGCACAAGGGGCTGGGCTTTATCCGTGGCGAGGTCTGCCCGCTGGAAAACGACCTGACCGACAAAAGCCTGAAGGTGCCTCAGATCGGCTGGAACGCCCTGCATATCGTCAAGGATGACCCCCTGTTCAAATATATTAAAGAGGGCGAGTATGTTTACTACGTCCACAGCTACTACGGCAAAAACTGCGCCGAAAGTACGCTGGCGGTCAGCGATTATTCCATTCCGGTCACGGGCGCAGTCAAGGCGGGCAGAGTATACGGCACGCAGTTCCATCCGGAAAAGAGCGGCGATACCGGACTGCGGATTTTAAAAGCATTTGCGGAGGTGTAACAGATGCAGCTATTTCCTGCCATTGACCTGCGAGACGGTCGTGTCGTCCGCCTGACACAGGGCGATTACGACCGGATGACCGTCTACGGTGAAGACCCCTGCGCACAGGCGCGAGAATTTCTGGATGCCGGCGCAAAGAATCTGCATGTCGTCGATCTTGACGGCGCAAAGGATGGCACGCTGTCCAACTACGACACCATTGCCGCCCTCGCAAAACAGGGTGGCTTGTACATTGAAGTCGGCGGCGGCATCCGCACCGAAGAGCGGATCGAAAAATATTTGTCGCTGGGCGTAGGTCGCTGCATCCTTGGCAGCGTAGCCGTAACGGATTTTGATTTTACCGCCCGGATGCTGAAAAAGTACGGCGATAAAATCGCGGTCGGCGTGGACGCAAAGGATGGCTATGTTGCCATCCATGGCTGGAAGGAAGTCAGCACGGAAAAGGGTGTGGATTTCTGCAAGCGTCTGGCGGATGCGGGCTGTTCGGCGGTCATCTATACCGACATTGCCTGTGACGGCGCAATGCAGGGTACGAACCTCCGGCTCTACCGCCAGCTCGTGCAGGAGGTGTCCGACATGGCGTTCACAGCCAGCGGCGGTATTTCCCACGAATCGGAGCTGCTCGAGCTGGAACGGATGGGCGTTGCGGCGGCGATCTTAGGCAAGAGCCTTTATACAGGTGCGCTCGACCTCAGACACTGCGTCGAGCTGGTACAAAAATAAGCAGAGGGGAAACGAACGATGATCACAAAACGCATCATTCCCTGTCTCGACGTCCGGAACGGTCGGGTCGTCAAGGGAACGAATTTCGAGGGCGTCAAGGATGTGGCCGACCCGGTGGAGATGGCGCGGATGTACAACGCCGCCGGGGCGGACGAACTGGTGTTCTATGACATCACGGCCAGCTTCGAGGGACGCACCCTCTTCACCGAGATCCTGACCAAGGTCGCCAGCGAAATTTTTATCCCGCTGACGGTCGGCGGGGGGATCAACACACTGGAGGATTTCGACCGGGTGCTCAAGTGCGGTGCGGACAAAGTCAGCGTCAACTCGGGCGCACTGAAAAATCCCGACCTCATCCCGGCGGCGGCGCAGCGATACGGCAACCAGTGCGTTGTCCTGTCGGCAGACGTCAAGCGGGTGGACGGAAAATTCATGGTCTTTGCCAAGGGCGGTCGGGAGAATACCGGACGGGACGCTCTGGACTGGATCAGTTGGGCAGTCGATCACGGCGCGGGCGAGATCTGCCTGAACAGCATCGACACCGACGGCGTTCGGAATGGCTTTGACCTTGAGATGCTGGATGCGGTCGCGGCACGGGTCAATGTGCCCATCATCGCCAGCGGCGGCGCAGGCAAAAAGGAAGATTTCCTCGAGCTGTTCCACCACAAGGGCATCGACGCCGGACTTGCGGCGGGCATCTTCCACCAGAAGCTGCTCACCATCCGGGAACTCAAAGAATATTTAAATCAAAATAGAGTAGAAATGCGGCTGTGAACCTCTTGCGTTTCGGCCAAGTTTAGGATAAACTGTATGTATCCCCTTTCGAGGGGGAGGAGAATTTTTATGGAACTGAAATTTGACGAAAAAGGTCTGATCCCTGCCATCGTGCAGGATCACTATACCAAGGAAGTCCTGACCCTTGCTTACATGAACGCCGAGACGCTGGCTCTTACCATCGCCGAGGGGCGGACGGTGTTCTGGAGCCGCAGCCGTCAGGAGATCTGGCGCAAAGGCGAGACGAGCGGAAATGTCCAGAAGGTCGTGTCCATTACCGCCGACTGTGACAAGGATGCGCTGGTGGTCGAGGTCGTCAAGAGCGGTCCGGCATGTCACACGGGTGCGGAAAGCTGCTTCTTCAACGAAGTATACGTCTCGCCGGAGCTGAAGCAGTTCAGCTGGCAGGGTCTGTATGACCTCATTCAGGGGCGCAAGACCGATCCGCAGGCGGGCAGCTACACCACCTATCTCTTTGAGAAGGGCAAAGAAAAAATTCTCAAAAAAGTCGGCGAGGAGTGTACCGAGGTCATCATCGCAGGCGAAAAAGAAGATAAAGAAGAAACGATCTATGAGATCAGTGACTTGGCGTACCATGTGCTGGTGTTGATGGTTCAGGCTGGCATCTCGGTGGAGGATATCACCCGCGAGCTGGAAAAACGCCATGTCATCGACCACAAGGTGAAACAGGAAAGGATGCAGTGAGTTCAACTATGGCAGATTACAAGAAGTCCAGCGTTCATTGCCACTCGACAATGTGTGACGGCAAAAATACCTTACAGGATATGGTCTCTGCTGCCTGTGCGCAGGGTCTGACGACACTGGGCTTCTCCGGCCATAGCTACACCCAGCGCGATCGGGAATATTGCATGAGCCCCAGCCGCACGGCACAGTACAAAGCCACCATCGCAAAGCTCAAGGCGGAGTACAAGGGCAAGGTGGATATCCTCTGCGGCATCGAGTGGGACATCCTCAGCGAGGATAAATACGAATCCTACGATTACTGGATCGGCAGCGCACACCACCTCTACGGCAAAAAGACCGGCAAATATTACGAGATCGACTTCCGCCCGAAGGATCTCTGGGACTGCATCAACGACGACTTTGACGGCGACGCTCTGGCCGCTGTCGAGGCATACTTTGCCGAGGTCGAGAAGGTCGCGGCTCTCAAGCCTGACATTCTGGCGCATATCGACCTTATCAAGAAGCTGAACGCCAATGGCGAGTTCTTCGACGAGGAATCTCCCCGCTATAAGGCTGCTGCGCTCAAGGCGTTGCAGGTGGCAAAAGAAAATAACTGCCTGCTGGAGGTCAACACGGGCGGCGTGTACCGCGGCTACCGCAAGGATTTCTATCCCGGCGTGTGGCTGCTGGGCGAGTGGCAGAAGATGGGCGGCAAGGTCATTATCACCTCGGACGCTCACGATATTTCCAGCCTGACCTACGGCTTTGACGAAGCTGCCGCTGCGATCAAGGCAGCAGGCTTCACCAGTGTGGAGGTCCTGACTGCCAACGGCTTCGAGCCGCAGGAGCTTTGATTTTTTTAAACACTTCATCCGTCTGCTCCGCAGACAGCTTCCCCTCAGGGGGAAGCCTTTTTTTGTGAAAAATTTTCCGGAGGAGCTATGACCCAGACCGAAAAAAGATCCCTTTTCAACCAGAACATCGACCTGATGAACGGTCCGATCCTGAAGAATCTTCTGGTTTTTATGCTGCCCATCTTCGTTTCCAATCTGTTCCAGCAGCTCTACAACACCGTGGATACCATGATCGTCGGCAATGTGCTGGGGGATACCGCGCTTGCCGCCATTGGTGCCTGCGGCTCGATCTATGAGCTGTTGGTCGGCTTTGGTCTTGGCATCGGAAACGGTCTTGCCATCGTCGCGGCACGCTCCTATGGAGCGCAGGACGAGAAGCTGCTCAAAAAAACGGTCGCAGGCTCGCTTGTCATTGGTTTGATTTCCTCGCTCGTCATCACGCTTGCCGGATTTTTCGGACTGCATCCGCTGCTCGTTCTGCTGGATACGCCGGCAGAAATCCTGGAAGAAGCGTACCGCTACATCTTCATCATCGACCTTGGCGTGATCGTTATGTTCGCCTATAACCTCTGCGCAGGGCTGCTCCGCGCGATCGGTAACAGCGTGATGCCGTTGCTGTTCCTGATCGTTTCCTCTCTGCTGAATGTCGTTCTGGATCTGGCGTTTATTGCGGGGATGGGAATGGGAGTGGCAGGCGCAGCCGTCGCAACGGTCATAGCGCAGGGGGTAGCGGTCGTTTTGTGCATCCTTTACGTCTGCAAAAAGACCCGCATCCTTCTGCCCGAGAAAAAACATTTTGATGTTGGCAAAAATCTGTACCGGGAGCTGTTCAGTCAAAGCATCTCGATGGGTTTGATGAGCAGCATCGTTTCGGCTGGCTCGGTCATCCTGCAATATGGTATCAATGGTCTGGGTACGCTTGTCATCGCCGGACATACGGCGGCGCGCAAGCTGTTCAGTGTGACCGATATGCCGATCATGGCGATGGCGTCCGCAGGCTCGACCTTCGTTTCTCAGAACCGAGGCGCGAACCACCCCGACCGCGTCCGCAAAGGAATGCGGGACATTTATCTGTACTCGGTCGTGGTTGCCGTCTGCGCAGTTCTCCTGATGAGCGTTGGCGCGGAATGGATGGTACGCCTCGTCTCCGGCTCAAGCGAGTCGGTCATCCTCGAGAATGGAGCGCGGTATCTGTGCTGGAATGCTCCGTTCTACGCTGTTCTGGGGGTTCTGATCTCGACCCGCTATGCGCTCCAGAGTCTGGGTCAGAAAGTACTTCCCCTTTTCTCCAGCGTCATTGAATTTGTCGGAAAGATCTTATTCGTTCTGTTCTTCATCCCGAAGTTCGGCTATGATGCGGTTATCCTCTGTGAGCCTGTCATCTGGTGCTTTATGGCGGCGTATCTTGTCGCGGTCTATCTCCGGGATCCGTTCGTGTTCCCGAAAAAGAAATAAACGGTACGCTTGCTTTATTCGGCTGCGGCAGCTTTTGCAAACCCCTGAACTTCCGCTTTTTGTTTTTCGGTCAGATGTCCGCCCTCCCGACCGATCCCAGCATGACCTTGCAAAAGAAGCTTCATGCAGAGGGAGTGCTCACAGAGCGGAATGCCCGTTGCCTTGGCGGCTTCCGAAATGCGCTTGATGGCAACGGTCATCCCTCCGGTCGTGGAGAAGGCTGCAATTTTGCCGATCTGCATGGCGTTTAGTGTCTGCAAATACTGTTTCAGCTCTGTATCGGCATCCCATTTGTAGACACCGCCGCCAAGAAACAGCAGATCGACCTTTTCCGTCAGCGGGGTGCAGATCGGTGCAGCTTCCACACCCAACGTTTTGGCGATGACTTCTGCGACAGCACGAGTGTTTCCGCCGCGCGACTGATAACGAACTGCAATTTTCATGGCTTTTTCTCCTATTATTCCTATTACAGATTTTCCATATGGGTGCGGTAGTCCATGCCCATGTAAACAAACTCGTAAATCATATCGCCCTCACGGGTGACGGTCTTTCCGCTTTCCTCCGTGTACTTCATTTTGCCGTGTGCGAAATTACGGGTCGTGCTGGGGTGCATATCCTTTAATTCCAGAGCTTTCAGAAGCAGTTTTGGCAGTTGTGCTCCGGCATCGCGGCTTTCTAATTCATACTGCTGCTGGATGGTGTAGACCAGCTTGCGCTTTCCCTGTGTCAGCGTATACTCCACCTCTTTGGGGTACTTTTTTCCGGTCAGCTTTTCTGTGTACTCGCTTACGATACGGCATTTGGGGGGAGTGAGTTGCTCCAGCAGGAGATTTCCATCCTTATCCTCAAGAAAGAACATCGGCATACGGGTGTAGCTAAACTTCTTCTGGGTGCAGATGTCAAATGTGAGCAGTGCGTAATCCCCGAAATCCTGCCGACCCCAGATCCAGTGATACCATGTTTTGTTGTGTGCCACATTGCCCCACTGGTGGTCGTGGTAGCCCGCACCTGTGACCGCATGGTGTTCACCGTTGTAATAGAGGTCGCCGCTGACCATTCCGCGCGGAACTGCGCACAGCCATGTAAAGTAGCTGCCATCGTCCAGAATCATATCGAAGTACCACCACTCGTAGACACCGGCACGGTCATCATCCCGCTTGCCGTCCTCCCAGACTTCAATTTTTCCCTTCTTGGTTCCCATGCGGATATAATCTTCTTCGCAGTCCATAACATGAACGTTGACTTGTTTCATTGTACAGCTTCCTTTCAATGCTCGTATGAAATGGCGACCAAAATCGCCCCTTGACTTTCGGGCGGCAAAAGCATATCATACACCTGTCGAAAGAACAACAACTCGTTTTGTTCGATCTGCCGTTGTTTCAACAGGCAAACAGCAAAGTGTTGAAATAAGAAAAAAGTTCACAAAAGGAGCGTCCATGCCAAAAGAAGAATTGAAAAGCCCACAGCGGCGCACCCTGACAAAACGCCTGATTCGGGAAGCCATGCTGGAACTGCTAAAGATCAAAAGCATCCAGAAAATTTCTGTCCGTGAACTCTGCGATGCCGCAGGCATCAACCGCACGACCTTTTACAACCACTATGACGGCACGTATGAAGTGCTGACAGAGATCGAAGAGCATTTTCTGGCGCAGCTTTCTACTGCCGATACCATTTCCAGTGGCGAGGATGGATTGGAGCGGCACATTGAAGCACGCTGCATCAAGTTGAAACAGAACGCCGATCCTGCGCTGCTCCTGCTGACAAACAATGCTGACCCCGATTTTTCATCCAAGCTGCTAAAAACACAGAGATGCGGCGAACTATGGCAGAAAACGGGCAGTGAGTATTCCCCGGCGGAAACAGAACTTCTGATAAAATTCGTGAGCGGAGGAGTTTACGCTATGGTTTGTGGCTGGCTGAAAAGCGGCTGCCGCCAATCCCCGGAAGAGGTGGCAGCCCTTCTGGCGGCTGTCATTCAGGATGGGATCAGGCTGAAAATTTGAAAAACGCGGAAGCGATGCATTTGGCACGGCTTCCGCGTTTTTTCATGATTGTTTTGGCGTTTTCTGAGGGTTCTTCTGAGCTGCTAAACAGGCTGTTTCCAGTGTGAGCAGGTGTGCTTTTTTATCAAGACCGCCCGCATAGCCTGTCAGGCTTCCGTTTGTGCCGATCACACGATGGCAGGGGATGATGAGAGATATTCTGTTATGCCCGACCGCACCGCCCACCGCCTGTGCGGACATTCGGGGAAGATCGTGTTTTGCCGCAAGCTGCTTTGCCAGCGCGCCGTAGGTCGTGGTTTGCCCGTAGGGGATTTGCAACAGCAACTCCCAGACTTCCTTCCGGAAAGGAGAACCGATGGGATGAATCGGCGGGGTGAAGTCCGGTTCTCGTCCGTCAAAGTAAATATCCAGCCAGCGTTTTGCGTCCAGAAGGATGGAGGTCTCCGCTGTCCTGTGGTCTGGGTCAAGCCCTTCGGCAAAATATTTTTCATCATCGAACCATAGCCCCGTCAAGCCGATCTCATCGGCGGCTATCAGGATCCCGCCCAGCGGGGAATCATAAGGAAGGGTGTACATTTTTGCCATGCTGCGGCTCCTTTCATTTGCATGTGAATGCGAATGGGAAAGCGATGGAGCGAATCAGGACGAAATCAAAACACGCTCCTCGGCGGATGCGTTGTGCCGGAATCGAACGAGGGGCTGGATAAGAGAAAATTTGAGGAGTCTGCCTGTTTCAATACCTCCGGCAGAATGACACGGAAGATAAAAGAGAAGTTTTTTACCATTGCCTGCTTTTCGGCGGGGGTGTGGCGGGTGTGAAACCAATCGACTAGCATTCCGGCAAGAGCGTGGGTATAAAAG
>CAVEGP010000007.1:0-52766 GCA_963615155.1 Bacteroides uniformis
TTATGACCATACCTTTCCGCTGCGCTGCAAGGCACAAACAAGAAATGAAACCTGTTGGTACTGTACGCCGCATAGTTAAATTTGATATACTTAGCTTGAGAGAGCAGGTACACTACAAAGTACGTGGAGGTGAGTGGATGCGGTTGTTTACAACCGCTCCGCATATTTATGTGTACCGGATACCCTTTCAAGCACAAACAAGTAGGGCTTAGTACCCTGTAAACTTATCTTTGGAGAGACAGACTACTCAATCTTTCAGTGGGTATCCAGTCCCTGCCCGCTCCCTCAATCTTTATTTTGAGGGGATGGCTATGTTAAAAATCGTTTACCCAATTTGCTGTGGTATGGACGTTCACAAATCATTCTTGGTTGCCTGCATTGCATCCACAAATGAACGTGGTGTCACAACTTACAAGAGCAAACGTTTTTCAACTTTCACCAAAGACCTGCATCGCTGTGCAGAATGGTTAAAAAGCAATAATTGCAAGGATGTCTGTATGGAATCCACGGGAAAGTACTGGATTCCAATCTATAATATCCTTGAGCCTTCTTGCAAAATCGTCCTTGCACATCCGAAATATGTGAAGTCGATTCGTGGAAAGAAAACGGATAAGAAAGATGCAAAGTGGATCGCTGATATTTTTAAGCACGATCTTGTCAATGGAAGCTTCATTCCTCCTGCTGACATTCGCCAGCTGCGAGACTTAGTTCGATACCGTTGCAAGCTCAACAACTTTATCGTTGGAGAGAAGAATCGTGCCCAAAACTGCCTTACTGTTTCTAACTACAAGCTAGACGATGTTTTCTCAGATGTTTTTGGAAAAGCTGCATCTCGAATTACCTCGTATCTTTTGGAGCATCCAAATGAGCCATTGACAGATGTGGCTCAATTTCGGACCAAGGGGATGAAAGCAACTGATGAAGAACTTCAAGCTGCCGTTAACGGAAACATGTGCGAAGAACAATCCGAGAAACTCCGCATTATCCGTTCTCACATGGACGATTTGAACCGTTGCAAAGCTAATCTTGAATCTCTGATTATCTCTACTGCTGAAAAATATCTTCCTCAACTTGAACTTGTTATGTCGGTGCCGGGTATCCAAACATTTTCTGCTATCTCTGTAATTGCTGAAATTGGTGTGGATATGACCGTGTTTCCCTCCTCTAAGCATCTTTGCTCATGGGCTGGGCTTACGCCACAGAACAATGAGAGTGCCGGAAAGAAAAAGACTACCAGAATTTCCAGAGCGGGCGTTTACATTAAGCCTTTGCTGGTTCAATGCGCACTCTGCGCTATTCGTGCCAAGAAAAATCCAGAAATTCGTAACCGCTATCTCTCCATTAAAAAGCGCAGAGGTCACAAGAAAGCAATTATTGCTATCGCTAGAATGCTGCTTACTGCCATCTACAACATTCTGAAGAAAAATGAACCTTACAATTCAGAACTATATCGCAAATCTGACGTTCCGCCGATTCAGCGAACGGTTTCTATGGATGAGGCTGTTTTTATTCTGCAACGCCAAGGATATCTGATCGTTCCCTGTGCTCCTTAGTTCAATTAGCCTAACCATGTTCCCTTTTACGGGGGCTGGCTTTCTTGCGCCATTTTTTCATTTGTGGTTATCTCTGAATGTTTCAAACTTTTTCCCCCAGAAAAAGCAGATTGCCGCGACGATACAGAAAATGGCTTCACTCATCAGGAGGATGCTGTTGATGATTTGTACGAAGGTCAGAGTCATGTTTTGATTTCCCTTATCCGGTGCTTTCGATTGGGATCCCGCAATAAATCCTCATCTTTTCCTTGTCAATTTTTTCCAGTATTACTGGCAAACAAAAAGGAACGACCATACCATAAGTATGCACAGCCGTTCCTCAGGTTCAGAAATCAGATCTCGATCTTGCCGAAGCTGAAATCAGCGAAATCATCCACACGCTCGGTGCGCTTGGGTGCGACGGGTGCCGCGTTCTCCGCATCACGGGGTGCATAAGTGCGCTCCGGCACACCATTGGGACGGGGTCCGCGGGTAGGACGATTACCACGGTAGCCACCATTGCGTCCGCCGCGCTCGTTCCGATCCCCGCCGCGATAACCACTGCGGTTTCCGTTGGGGCGGCGACCATTGCCTCCTCGTCCGCCGCGCGGACGACGCTCACCATAGGTGTTCTCGGTCTGTGCGTTGGGGTCGGTGGAGTAGATGACGACACGGCGGTCACGCCCCTCGCCCTTGCTCTCACTCCGGACGCCCTCCATCTTGCCGATGGCAGAATGGATGATGCGGCGTTCATAGGGGTTCATCGGCTCCATCGCAAAACTGCGTCCGGTCTTGCGAACCTTTGCGCCGATCCGCTGTGCCAGTGCGGTCAGGTCGCTCTCACGCTTGCCACGGTAGCCCGCAACGTCCAGACCCAGCTTGATGTAATCTCCCTCGAGACGATTTGCGACAAGACTTGCCAGATAAGACAGGCTCTCCATCGTCTCGCCACGGCGACCGATGAGTGCACCCAGCTTCTCACCATCCAGACGGATAATGGTCGCTTCACCCTTCTGCACCGCACGGAAGGTGACGTCCTGCACTCCCATCAGGGTGATGACCTCGCGCAGATACTCAACTGCCGCCTTGACTTTGGCATTCTCCTCGATGTTGATGGGAATTTCTGTCTCTTCTGTCTCTTCGCCATCCTTGGTCGGCTCAACAATGCTTTCTGCAGGAGCTTCTTCCTCTGCGGGGACAGACGCTTCTGCAGGAGCTGCTTCCTTCATGACCGGAGCAGGCTCTTCCGCCACCGGAGCAGCAGCCGGAGCGTCCGGCTCATCCACTTTTACCAGAACCTTGGCAGGGGTCAGCTTCAGACCCAGAAAACCGGTTTTCTGAGGCATTTCCAGAACCTCATAGCTTACGTTGAGGTCATCGACCTGCACCCCCAACAGAGAGCAGGCTTTTGCGCGGGCTTCATCAACCGTTTTTCCGGTTGCTTCCTGAGTACGGATCATAACCGTCAATCCTCCTTTTTGTGTTCCAGCTCGCTCAGCGGCACGGTACGCTCATCCTTATAGCGTTCGGCATCCACCTGACGGGCATACTCCAAGCGACGCTTGTTCATCTCACTTGCGGAGACATTCTTCTCCACCGTCTGACCGGTCTTTTCATCGGTGACCTTGATGGTGGTGCTCTTCACGCCCCGTTTTTCTTCCTTTTTGCGGGCAGCCATCTGCTCGAGGACTTCCTGCTTCATCTTTTCAGGATCATAGATCTTCTTCATAAAGATGCTCTGCACCGTCATGAGAATGTTGGAAACCACATAGTACAGCGAGAATGCGCAGGGAACAGTGAAGCAGAAGAACAGATACATCAGCGGCATCATGTACATGGTCAGCTTCATGCTGCCCTGCAGCTGCTGACCGGAAGCCTTCATGCTGATGTGGGTGGACAGGAACATGGTCACGATCGCCAGGATCGGGAAGATCAGCAGCGGCAGATTCTCCGCTGCCAGACTGTACTGAGGCACACGGGTCAGGTCGATGCCAAAGAAATCCATGTGCTGACCAAATTCGGTAATGGTGCTGACCTGTTCCGGAGTAAAGCAGCTCGTGACGGTAGACTCGCCTGCCAGAACCTGCGCGATGATGTTGGTATCACGGGTCACGGTGGTAAAGCTGATCCCCAGTGCGGTCAACGCTTCGCCTGCCGCCGTGATGGCGTCCGTGCCGATATGGAAAATGCGCTGCAGCGGGCGGTACACGACCTCGATGACGCCGAACATCACGAGGAAATTGACGAGCATCGGCAGACAGCCGGCAGAGGGCTTATAGCCATACTGCTGGAGCTTGAGCATCTCCTCCTGCTGTTTGTCGGGCTTGTCCTTGTACTTTTTCTGGATCTCCATCAGCATGGGCTGGAACGCGGACATGCGTGCCATGCTCTTCTGCTGATTGAGCTGGAGCGGGATCTTCACCAGCGTGATGAGCAGAGTGAACAGGATGATATCCCAACCGTAGTTGGGGATCAGCTTGTAGATCCACTCCATTACATAGCCGAGAGGCCAGCCGAGGATGTATAAAGGATTCATATCTTCGTCCATTCTGCCCCGTCTGTGGCACGGGACGTCTTATTTTGATCGTAGGACGCCCCGCCCACAGTACAGTGCGTCACAAGAAGCATAGTTTTCAACGTTTTCCATCATGTCGGGTGGAAAACAGCCTTGCCGGAGAGAGCTTTCGTTCCGGATTTGTCCATCTGCCCTTTTCAGGCACAGGGTCGAACCCCCATCTCCCCAGCGGATTGCACCGGATGAGACGGGCAGCCGTCAGCAGCAGACCCTTGATGCAGCCATGGATCTCGATGGCCTGCACCGCATAATTGCTGCACGACGGGCTGAACCGGCAGTTCCGCCCCAGAGCCGGACTGATGAATCGCTGATACCACCGGATCGGCACGCAGAGCGCGCGGCGGCAGCGATACCGGAAACCTTCGGGTCCGCTCACTGGGCAGATTCCTGCTTCCGCACAGGCGGAAGGGTCGCAGGAGGCGGTGCATCCGACCGCTTTGCCTTATCCGGCAGACCTGCCTGCGCGAACAGCTTCGCAACAACATTGCTCACCTGCCAGCTTTTCAGGCGCGGGGTCATCCCACGGGCAACGAAAACAAGATCATAGCCGCCGATATTGTAGTCCAGATGCTCGTCGATGGCAGCTTTCATGACCCGCCGCGCACGGTTGCGCTGGACAGCATGACCGATCTTTTTGGTCGCTGTCAGACCCACCCTGGTCTTTTTGCTTCGGGTCTTGAGGACATAGAGCACCAGTGCCGGGTTGACATAGGACTTTCCGCGCGCATACACCCTGCCGAACTCGCTGTTGCGTCGGAGCGGTCGATAACGCATTTCCGGCACCTCCTTTTTCGGAAATTTCGATGGAAAGAGCACCTCTTCAGAAAAAAGACAATGCTCATAGCTCAGTATAGCAAAAAAACGCCGACTTTGAAAGTATGTCCAGGCGTTTTTCAGTACAATTCTTGAAAAAATTTTTAGTCAAAACGTCAACGCCTTGCCTGATCGGGAAATAAAAAAGACCGCCAATCACGATCAGCAGCCTTTTGTGCGCATGTTCAATTCTGCGCCGACCCATCGCAATGCGGCGGGATCAGACGGTCAGGCTCTTGCGGCCCTTAGCACGGCGAGCATTGATGACCTTGCGGCCGTTCTTGGTGCTCATGCGGGTCAGAAAGCCATGAACTTCCTTGCGC
Source organism: Bacteroides uniformis (assembly GCA_963615155.1). GTDB lineage: Bacteria > Bacillota > Clostridia > Oscillospirales > Ruminococcaceae > Faecalibacterium. The sequence goes on from CAVEGP010000007.1 coordinate 5,244, forward strand.
TGACGCTTCTTGGGCTGAAAAGTTCTCTTCATGGTTGTATCCTCCGTAAAAACTTGTCCCCTGAATGGGGTCTTTCGTGAGTCCCAGATGGGGACAGGCTTGCAATTCAACAGTATATCGCACACTATCCCCTTCTGTCAAGCATTTTTTTCGCTTTCCTTCAAACTTTTTGAGAATTTTCCGGTGAAAAGATTTTCAACTTTTTCACCGGTTGCCGGTGGAAAACCCTTTAAGCGCCATATCTTGTGCCTGTTGTGCATATTGGACACAAGACTTTTGACCGAACGAAGATACGTCTTTTCTTATGTATTATAAATTACCTTATAATAATATAGACGCAGGGAGATTTTTGTGGTATACTAACCTGGTATCAGCAGCATTGTTGAAAACTTCAATGGAGTGGATGTTTTATGGATTCTTTCAAGGACGTTTTAGAAGCCGCCCAGAGCTACTGCAAAACGCAGATGGCTGAGCCGACTTATAATCTCTATATCGACGGTCTCGAGCCGATCAGCTTTGAGGACTCGAGCCACATCACCCTTTCGGTCAGGAACGATTTCATCTGCAAGATCGTCACCGACCGCTATCTTGGTCTGCTCAAGGAGGCGTTCAAGACCGTGCTGGGCTTTGACGTGGATATCACCCTCGTCGTCCCCAGCACACCGCCGCACGAGGTCGTCCTTGCGCAGCAGTATGAGGCAAACCCCGCCTCTCCGCAGGGGAACTATGAGTTCACCTTCGAGAACTTCATCAAGGGTCCGTCCAATCAGTTTGCGTTTGCTGCGGCGCAGGCTGTCGCGGCAAACCCGTCGGGCGCATATAACCCGCTGTTCATCTATGGCGGCTCCGGTCTGGGCAAGACCCATCTGCTGACCGCCATCCAGACTGAGATCAAACGCACCCACCCCGATTTCGTCATCATGTATGTCACCTGTGAGCAGTTCACCAACGAGCTGATTGCCGCAATCCGTGCCGGCAGTACCGAGGATTTCCGGATGAAATACCGTGTCGCCGACCTGCTGCTGGTTGATGATATCCAGTTCATCGCCGGAAAGGAATCGACGCAGGAAGAATTTTTCCACACCTTCAACTCGCTGCACGATGCGCACAAGCAGATTGTCATCGCGTCGGATCGCCCCGCAAAGGAGATCAAAAGTTTGGAAGAGCGTCTGCGCACCCGCTTCGAGTGGGGTCTGACCGCGGACGTCCAGCCGCCGGATTTTGAGACCCGTGTTGCCATCGTCAAGCGGAAGGCAGAGCTTCTCCACCTTGATCTTCCAGAGGATGTCGCAGAGTTCATCGCCAATCACCTGAAAAACAACATCCGCCAGCTCGAGGGCGCAGTCAAAAAGCTGAACGCTTACTACATGCTCGAGGGCATCCAGCCGGTCATCAGCGTTGCGCAGAATGCCATCAAGGACATCCTGAACGAAACACAGCCTGTCCCCGTCACCATCGAAAAGATCGTGGGTGAAGTTTCGCGTACCTTCAATGTTTCCCCCGCCGATATCCGCGGCACGAAGCGGAACGCCAATGTCGCCTCCGCCCGCCGTGTCGCCATCTACATTCTGCGGGAAGTCACCGGAATGAGCATGGAGGAAATCGGTCGCGAATTTTCAGGACGCGACCATTCCACCATCGTCTACTCGCTCAAAACCATGGAGCGTGATATGAAAAACGATCAGCACCTGCGGGAAACGGTCAGCGATATCATCAAGAATGTCAAGGCATAAAACCGGGAAAGTATCACTTTTGCGGAGTGGACCTTCTAGATATGGTGAAAAACTGAACCAAAACGGACCGATACAATCAAGATATTGTGGTTGAAAGCCAAAGCTTTCCACTTTTTCCACCGAGTTTTCAACATTCAACCTGAGATCTTCACATCGTCTGTGAAAAAAACAAAGAGAACACAAGATTCAACGTTCCATTCACATTCCATCCACAACCCTGTGGAAAGCAAAACATCCTCACGCTTCCAAGACTTTTTCATGTTTTCAACATCTTCCCCATCCCCTACTACGATTACTACAACAAGTTCAATATAGAAAACAGGATCTCGCACCCAAACCAATGGGAAACGACTACATTCCTTTGTGAAAAACATTTTTCTTGAGAAGGAGAGAACCAACTTGAATATTATCTGCGATAAAACCCTCTTAAGTTCTGCCATTGACGGCGTATCAAAAGCTGTCACCACACGATCCACGATCCCTGTATTGGAAGGCATCCTCCTGAAAGCCGAAGGGTTTCAACTGACCCTGACCGGATACGACCTTGAAATGGGAATCGTTACCACGATCGAAGCCAATGTCAAGGAACCGGGAGAGCTTGTACTGAACGCAAAGCTTCTCAGCAGTATGATCAGCCGGATGCCTGCGGGACAGATCACAATCCAGTCGGCAGAAAACGGAAAAACGACCATCCAAAGCGGTGTCGCTCAATTCGAGATCCAGTCCATGGCAGCAACCGATTTCCCCGAGCTTCCCAATACCGGCGCAGAAGAGACTCTGACCATCAAAACAGGCGTTCTGCGGGATATGATCGAGCGCACCCTGTACGCCGTCAGTCAGGATGAAAAAAAACCAGCGCATACAGGCGAATTATTTGAGATCGAGCCGGATAAGCTGACCGTCGTCGCGCTGGACGGCTATCGACTGGCGATCGTTGAGCGTCCGGTCACTGCGGTCAAGGATATCCGGATCATCGTCCCCAGTAAGACCATGAACGAGGTCAGCCACCTGCTGGCAAACGATGACGAAGAGCTCGTCCATATCTGCGCAAACCGCCGCTACGCCGTTTTTATGACCGCAGGCTACACTATTATGAGCCGCTTGATCGAGGGCGAATTCCTCAACTATCACAATGTTATTCCCAATGGAAGCCGCACACGGGTCACGCTGGATACCAGGGAATTCATTGAGACCATCGAACGCGCCTCTTTGATTATTACAGAGCGTTTAAAAAATCCCCTCCGCATTTCCTTTACTGCGGGTAAAGTTGTCGTCCGCTGCCAGACCAATCTGGGGCGTGTCGTTGATGAGTTCAATGCGCAGTGTGAGGGCGAAGATGTTGAAATCGGTTTCAATAACCGCTATCTGCTGGACGCTCTCCGCAACGCCCGCACCGAGCAGGTACGGCTTGAGATCAGTGGTCCGTTGAGTCCGGTCAAGGTCCTGCCTGCAGAAGGCAGCGATTTCCTGTATCTGGTTCTGCCTGTCCGCTTTAAGAACGACTGAGAGGTGTCATGATGCAGAAAATTCTCATTCATACTGAATTTATCAAGCTGGATGCCTTGCTGAAATATGCGGGCTTGTGTGAGACGGGTGGCGAAGCCAAGGAGCTGGTGCAGGGCGGTGCGGTCAAGGTCAACGGCGAAGTCTGCACGATGCGCGGCAAGAAATGCCGCGCGGGGGATCTCATTGAGCTGGACGGCCAGACCGTTACCATCGGACAGGGCAATTAAATGCGACTGCTCTCGTTAGAAGTTCAGAATTACCGCAACATCATGGCAGCAAGCCTGACGCCCGGAAGAGAGCTGACGGTCATCTGCGGCAACAACGGACAGGGAAAGACCAATCTGCTGGAAGCAATCTGGCTGCTGACCGGAGGAAAAAGCTTTCGGGGCGGCAAGGATGCCGAACTGATCCGGCGGGGAGAAGCATTTTCCGTTCTGCAGGCATCCACCATTCGGGCACAACGGGAGATGGATGACCCAGAGGATGCCTCCCGAATCCGGATCACGATCGGCGCACCGGATTCGACCCGGCCGGGACGAATGGCGTCGGTCAATGGAGGAGCTCCGAAACGGGCGGCCTCCCTTGCGGGCAGCTTTCCGGCAGTCGTGTTCGACCCGGGACATCTCAGCCTTGTCAAGGGCGCACCGGAGGGACGGCGGAAATTTCTGGATGCCGCCCTCTGTCAGCTCTATCCGGGATATCTGACACTTTATCGCCGCTATGTCCGGACGCTGCAGCAGAAAAACGCGCTGATCCGACGAACAGGTGGAGAAAGAGAACGCCCCTATGCGGAAAAGATCGCAATGCTTGAGGTACTCAATGCGGAACTTGCCGCACAGGGCGAGGTCATCCAACAACGCCGTCGCGCCTATCTTGAGCAGTTTGCCCCCATCGCCTGCTCCAATTATGAGGAACTGTCCCACGGGGCAGAGCGTCTGACCCTGCGCTATGCGGCACAGTTTGAGCAGGGCGGTCTTGCCGCGCTGCTCAAAGCCCGTCAGAACGACGAGCTTCGTGCCGGACAGAGTCTCTGCGGACCACACCGAGAAGATCTGGAGCTTCTGCTGGACGGTCAGCCCGCAAGGGTGTTCGCAAGTCAGGGGCAGCAGCGGAGCGTTGTCCTCAGTTTGAAAATGGCGGAGGCGGCAGCTGCGGCAGCCATCACGGGGGAGCATCCGGTGCTTTTGCTGGACGATGTCCTCAGTGAGCTGGATGACAGCCGCAAGCAGTATCTGCTGACCCGAATGCGGGAAAAGCAGACCTTTGTCACGAGCTGTGACGATACGGCATTTCTGAAGACCGATGGCGAGGTCTATCGGATGGAGAGTGGCGTCCTCCGCAAAGCCTGAAATTATACAGATAGGAGAATCTTATGTATCTGCATCTGGGGCGGGATTACGTGCTGAACGAGCGGGATGTCATCGGTATCTTCAATCTGGAGACGACGACTATCTCCCCACGGGGACGGGAATTTCTGAACTATGCCCAGAAAAACGGCGCGGTCGTCAGCTTATCGGATGAGTTGCCCCAGAGCTACGTTCTGGCGGACGCTCCGGTGGACACCGTATATCTGTCCGAGCTGTCGCCTGCCGCGCTCAAACGCAGGGCGGAACAGAGATTCGAGTAAATGCCAAATGGCGATTTTTTATCGCTTTTAGATAGATCATTGAGAATTATTTGATATAAGGGAGAAAGGAAATGGCAGAGGAAATTATCACCAGCACCAACGCTGAAACGGCGACTGATCACGAGTATAACGCCAGTGAGATCCAGGTCCTCAAGGGACTGGAAGCGGTCCGCAAGCGTCCGGGCATGTATATCGGCTCGACAGGTGAACGCGGTCTGCACCATCTGGTCTACGAGATCGTGGACAATGCGATCGACGAGGCTCTGGCAGGCTATTGCGACCACATCGAGGTCAAGATCCTGAAAGACAATATTATTCAGGTCACAGATAATGGTCGTGGTATCCCCGTTGATATTCAGGCGGATACGGAACTTCCCGCTGTCACCGTCGTTTATACCATCCTGCACGCGGGCGGTAAATTCGGCGGTGAGAACTCCGGTTATAAAGTGGCGGGTGGTCTGCACGGCGTGGGCGCGTCCGTCGTCAACGCGTGTTCGGAATGGCTGACAGTCAATGTCCGCCGCGATGGACATGAGTATGAGCAGACCTTCCGCCGCGGCGATCCGGACGAAGATCTCAAGTGCATCGGCACGGTTGACCCGAGCGTGACCGGAACCCGCGTCACCTTCAAGCCGGATCCGGAAATGTTCAGGGATACGACGGTTTACAACTTCGAGACGCTGGAAAAGCGTCTGCGAGAGGAAAGCTTCCTGAATGCCGGCGTCAAGATCACCCTGACCGATGAGCGTGAGCTGTACACCCCCGTCCTCGAGGATGGGCAGGAGGGAGAGCCCTGCTACCGCACCGAGGTCATGTGCTATGAAGGTGGCATCAAGAGCTTTGTCAGCTATCTGAACGAAAAGCGCAACCTTGAGGTCCTGCACCCCAATGTGATCTACCTCAAGGGACAGACCGATCGCGGCATGGCGGAGATCGCGCTGCAATACAATTCCAGCTATAACGAGCTGGTGCTCAGCTTTGCGAACAACGTCAATACGCCGGACGGCGGTACCCACGAAGAGGGCTTCCGCAGCAGTCTGACCCGTGTGTTCAACGATTATGGACGTAGTCATGGTCTGCTCAAGGAAAAGGACGAGAACCTGTCCGGCGCGGATGTCCGTGAGGGTCTGATCTGCGTCATCTCGGTCAAACTGCAGGAGGCTGAGTTTGAAGGGCAGACCAAGGCGAAGCTTGGCAATACCGAGATCCGCACCCTCGTCTCCAACATGGTCTATACCAAGCTGATGGAGTTTTTTGAGGAGAACCCAGGTGTTGCGAAAGCTATCTTTGAGAAAGCGACACAGGCGGCTCGTGCTCGTGCCGCCGCGAAGAAGGCGCGTGAGCTGGTGCGCCGCAAGAGTGCGCTGGAGACCAGCCGGATGCCCGGAAAACTGGCGGACTGCCGCGAAAAGGACCCATCCCGTACCGAGATCTTCATCGTCGAGGGCGATTCCGCAGGCGGCTCGGCCAAGATGGGACGTGACTCGGCAATCCAGGCGATCCTGCCTCTGTGGGGCAAGATGCTGAACGTGGAAAAGGCTCGTGCGGACCGCATTTACGGCAACGATAAGCTGATGCCGGTCGTTCTGGCTCTGGGCTGCGGTATCGGCGAGGAATTTGATATCTCCAAGCTGCGCTATGATAAAGTGTTCATCATGGCGGATGCCGATGTTGACGGTTCTCACATCTGCACCCTGATGCTGACCTTCTTCTTCCGCTATATGCGCCCGCTCATCGAGCAGGGGCATGTCTATGTTGCGCAACCGCCGCTGTTTAAGGTGCAGAAGGGCAACACCGTTAAATATGCCTACAACGACGCAGAAATGGCGATCCTGTCGCAGGAGATGCCGGGCGCGAAGGTCAACCGCTATAAAGGTCTTGGTGAGATGAATCCGGATCAGCTCTGGGAAACCACCATGAACCCTGACAACCGTGTCATCGTCCGGATCACCATTGAGGATGCGGAAAAGGCGGACGAAGCCTTCACCATTCTGATGGGCGATCAGGTCGAGCCTCGCCGCCGCTTCATCGAGACCAACGCCCAGTACGCAAAGCTGGACGTCTAATCTAATCGGAGGAACAAATGGAAGAAGATTATGTAATGATACCGGGCAGCGGTACCAAGATGATCATCCGCGACGTCAAGAAGGAAATCGAGACGGCGTTTCTGGATTACTCCATGTCGGTCATCGTGGCGCGTGCCCTTCCGGATGTGCGGGATGGTCTGAAACCGGTCCACCGCCGCATTCTTTATACCATGCACGAGCGCGGCAATGACCCCAGCCACGCGTACCGCAAATCTGCCGATACCGTCGGTGCCGTGCTGGGCTCTTATCACCCCCATGGCGACGCATCGGTCTATGACGCAATGGTTCGTCTGGCACAGGATTTCTCCCTGCGCTATCCGCTGGTGGACGGCCAAGGTAACTTCGGTTCGGTCGATGGCGACCCACCGGCTGCTTACCGTTACACCGAGGCTCGTATGAGCCGGATGGCGGTCGAAATGCTGACCGATATCGACAAGGACACCATCGACTGGGATCCAAACTTCGATGAAACAAAGAAAGAGCCCAGTGTTCTGCCCAGCCGCTTCCCCAACCTGCTCGTCAACGGCAGTCAGGGCATTGCGGTCGGTATGGCGACGAATATCCCGCCCCACAACCTCAGCGAAGTTGTTGACGGCTGTGTGGCTTATATCGAAAACCCCGATATCGACCTTGCTGGTCTGATGGAGCATATCAAAGGACCGGACTTCCCGACGGCGGGCATCATCATGGGTCGGAGCGGCATTCGCGCGGCTTACGCAACGGGACGCGGCAAGATCACTCTGCGGGGTCGCGCGACTATCGAGGAGACCAAGAACGGTCGCACCCAGATCATCATCACCGAGATCCCCTATATGGTGAACAAAGCACGTCTGATCGAAAATATGGCGGATCTTGTCAAGGAAAAACGGATCGAGGGGATCACGGGTCTGAACGACGAGACCAACCGCAAGGGAATGCGGATCGTTGTGGATGTCCGCAAGGACGCCAACGCACAGGTCATTCTGAACCAGCTGTATCAGTACACCCAGTTACAGGATACCGTCGGCGTCATCATGCTTGCCATTGACCACAAGGTGCCGAAGGTCATGACCCTGAAGCAGATGATCCAGAAGTACGTCGAGTTTCAGGACGAGGTCGTCCGCCGCCGTACCCAGTATGATCTGAAAAAGGCGAAGGAGCGCGCTCATATCCTTGAGGGTCTGAAAAAAGCCACCGATATCGTGGATGAGCTGATCGCAACCATCCGTTCCTGCAAGGGCGGCATGGCAGAAGCAAAGGCTGCCATCATGGAGCAGTTCGGTTTCGATGACCCGCAGGCAGACGCGATCGTAAAACTGCAGTTGGGTCGTCTGGCTGGTCTGGAGATCCTGAAGATCGAGGAAGAGCTGAGCGGTCTGCAGGCAAAGATCGAAGACTGGGAAGATATCCTCGCAAACGATGCCCGTGTTCTCGAGATCGTCAAGAATGAACTGCTGGACATGAAGAAGCGGTTCGGCGATGACCGCCGCACCGAGATCGAGTCGGTCAATGGCGAGGTCGATATCGAAGATCTCATTGCCGAGGAGCAGTGTGTCTATACTCTGACGGAAGCCGGCTACATCAAGCGTCAGCTCAAGGCAACCTATCAGGCACAGCGTCGCGGTGGACGCGGCATTTCTGGCATGACCCGCAAGGAAGAGGATATCGTGCAGGAAATGTTCGTCGGCTCGACCCACGACTACGTTCTGTTTGTTACCAATCGTGGACGGCTGTTCCGCATCAAGGGCTATACCATCGCAGAGGGCAGCCGCACCAGCAAGGGCAGCAATATCGTCAACCTGCTCCAGCTGGCTGAGGACGAAAAGGTCACGAATATGATCTGTCAGAGCAAGGATGCAGCCAGCGAGGGCGGCTACGTCACGATGGTGACAAAGCAGGGTCTTATCAAGCGTACCCCGCTGGAGCAGTACGCAAACATCCGGAAGACGGGTCTGATCGGCATCGCTCTGAACGAGGGCGACTCTCTGGCATGGACCCGCCTGACGACCGGGCATGATATGCTGATCGTTGCTACCCGCAATGGTCAGGCAATCCGCTTCAACGAAGAGGACGCCCGCCCGATGGGACGAAACGGTCATGGTGTTCGTGCCATCCGGCTGGCTGAGAGAGATGAAGTCGTCGGCGTCTGCATCTGCCGTGAGGGCGGTACGGTGCTGACGGTTACCGAAAACGGCAAGGGACGCCGTTCGGATATCGATACCTACCGCATCACAGCGCGCGGCGGCAAGGGCATCCGCAACTATGACGTTACCAAAGATAAGGTTGCGGCGGTCAAGATTGTGGACGATGTGGATGATATCCTGCTGAGCAGTCAGGAGGGCATCATCATCCGTCTCCATGCCAACGAGATCCCGCTCCAGAGCCGCTATGGTTCGGGCGTCCGTGTCATGCGTCTGGGCGAGAATGATAAGGTCATGGTTCTGGCACGTACCGACCACGACGACGAGGCACAGACCGAAAAGATCGAGGCTGAGGAGAGCGATGAGGAGCTGACGGCGGAACAGTTGGCTGCGATGGAAGCCGCCGATGAAGCATCCGCTGAGGAGAAGCCTGAAAGCGATACGACGGAAGAATAAGCATTGCTCCCTTAAAATTCTGAAAAGTTAGCCTAGACTTTGCCGTGAAAGTGTGCTAAGATAACAAAACAATCACAAATACCCATGGGGGAGTAGCAAGCACTTTGCAGGAGTGCAGCAAGTCAACATAATGGTCGTTTGCAGCGGTCTGGCTTGCTTTAATATGCGAGACTCATGTGTTTTGGTGCGAGTACCAACGCCCATACACATCGAGTCGTACTGAAAAAATGACCCGGAATTGGACGTTACGCGCCGATTCCGGGTTTTTGTTGCTTTTGCGGGAGTTTTCCCCATCACATCGCCCACCAATTCCGGTCAAATCAGGAGGCAGAATTATGGAATGGAGTATCTTGTTTTTCGTCAACAGTGCATTGCTGGGTGTCGGTCTGGCAATGGACGCGTTTTCCGTCTCGATGGCGAACGGTCTGCATGAGCCGAACATGTCCAGGGGCAAAGGCATCAAAATTGCCGGCACATTCGGCGTATTTCAGGCGGTCATGCCCATGACGGGCTGGATCTGTGTCCACACCATCGTCGAGCTGTTCTCGTCCTTTGAAAAGTTCATCCCGTGGATCGCCCTCATCCTGCTGGGCTACATCGGCGGCAAGATGCTCATCGAGGGCATTAAGAACGAAGAAGCAGAGGAAGCCGATGAGCTGAGCGCGGGTGCGCTGTTCGTGCAGGGTGTGGCGACCAGCATCGACGCGCTTTCGGTCGGCTTTACCATCTCCGAATATGGCTGGCTGATGGCTCTGGTCTGCTCTCTTATCATTGCAATCGTTACTTTCTTCATTTGTGAAGCGGGTCTGTCCATCGGCAAGAAGTTCGGCACAAAGCTTTCCGGAAAGGCGTCTGTCCTTGGCGGCGTCATCCTCATCGGCATTGGTCTTGAAATCTTTATCACAGGGATCATGGGCTGATCCAAACCTTTGAAACATGTTCCTCGTGGAACAAACAGCAGAAACGGGACGCCGCGCGGCGTCCCGTTTCTGCTGTTTGTCATTCCGTAAAATAATCCGCGTATTCCTCGGTCAGCTTCGAGCCGAGCCGACGGATCCCGCCGTAAAGATGCCGCTCCACCAATGGCTCAAAGGCAGCCAGATCGCACCGCTCGATGGCGTCAATAAGGTTGTGATGATCGGCACTGACCTCAGCTAAGCCGCCGCTCGTTATCGTGTCCAGCATCCGGAAACGGCTGTAATCGGCATGGGCGTTCTGGAGCGTCCGCCAGAGGTACATCTTGTCCATTGCGGCAAACCATGTTTCGTGCAGCAGACGATCCGCCTCATATAAGCGATTGAAGTCGGGCGTTTCGACATGAGCCAGCGCGTCGTAAGCGTCGGCGCGCTGACGGATCAACGCCCGCTGCTCCGGTGTGCAGCGGGGCGCAAAATCCCGCAGGACTTTTGCCTCAACTGCCGTCCGTTCATAAATCAGCTCGTCCACAATGCTCCGGTTCAGGCGGGTGACGGTCGTGCCTTTATAAGGAACGATCCGGACGAGACCGTTCTCCTGCAATTTCTGAAGCGCGACCCGAACCATCGAGCGTGGAGCGTTGAACCGCGCGCAGAGCGGGTTCTCACTCAGGGATGCCCCGGGACGGAAGGTCAGATCAATGATCTCCCGTTCCAGTACGGCATAGATTTCCGCATCGGTTTTGTATTGATTATCCATAAAGTTGTCCTCTTTACCAAAGGCTCCCTTATAAAGGGAGCTGTCCGCGAAGCAGACTGAGAGGTTGAAAAAAGTACGGATGCACAGCTGCTCTGTACAACCTCTCTGTCATCGCTGGCGCAATGCCACCTCTCCTGATAGGCGAGACATTGGCATAACGTAAAGTTCAATCTGAAAATGCAGACCATGGAAGTTCCGCAGGAAGCTCCAGCTCAAACTCCATCTTCTTCCCGGTCACGGGATGCAGGAACGAAAGCCCGGCACTTTGAAGCGCAATGCTTCCCTTCACCCGACTGCCGTATTTGCCGTCGCCGATCAGCGGGTGGCGGCGAGAGGCGAACTGCACGCGGATCTGGTGGGTGCGTCCGGTGTGGAGCGTGATTTCAGCCATACTGCGGGTCTTGTCAGCAGAAACTGCCGCAATGTGATATTCCAGCACAGCCTCCCGTACACCCTTTCGGGGACGGCTGACCGGAAAGACTCGCCCCTTCCGGCTGTCCTTGAAGAGATAGTCCCGCAGAATGCCACTGGACGGCAGCCGCTCATCCGGAGTTCCGGAAATGACCGCTCGGTATTTCTTGACAAAAACAGGAGCGTCGTGGATGCCTTGGGAAGGCTCTGCTCGACCATCCAGCACGGCGTAGGCTTCCTGACTTTGTGCCACCTGACGGCTCAGCACAGCGGCGGCTTCGGGCGTCTTGGCGTAGACCATCAGACCGGATACCCCTGTGTCGAGCCGGTGGATGACGCCGACATAAGCGTTCGGCTTTGCCCAAAGCTCCCGCAGCTTGGCAGGAACGTCATCCTCGCTGGACAGTCCGACCGGTTTGTTCAGGACGACCAGCGCGTTATCCTCATAAAGTATCACAGCTTTCCCTCAGAGATCAGAGCTTTGAGCTTCAGGATACCGGCGATGGTCTTACCGTCCTTGATCTCGCCGCTCATCACCATCTCATAGGCTTTGTCAAGAGGAACACGGTCGGGGGTCAGAAACTCGTCCGCATCGAGGTGCATGTGGGTTTCATGAAGTCCGGTGGCGACCCAGATATAGATGATCTCAGTGTCATAACCGACAGTCGGGAAGAACTCGCCCAGAGAGGTGTAATGGTCGGCGGTAAGACCGCACTCTTCCTCCAGCTCCCGCTTGGCGGCTTCAAACGGATCTTCCCCTTTTTCCAGCTTGCCCGCAGGCAGCTCCCACAATTCCTGCTGCATTGCGTACCGGAACTGGCGCACCATGCAGATCGTGCCGTCGGCAAAATAAGGCAGGATGCAGGCACCGCCGTGATGATGAACCACTTCGCGGGTGGCAGTCTTGCCGTTTTCCAGCAGAGCGGTGTCCTTCGTCAGGGTAATGACCCGGCCCTCGAACAGCACTTCGCTGGTCAGTGTTTTTTCGTAATGTACAGATGAATCCATTCCGATCCTGTCCTTTCTGTCCGGTTGATTCCGACAGACCCAGTTTACGGCAATCCATGTACGATTGTCAATTCTAAATTAAGGATAAATTAAGAAAAAACTTTCCTTTGCCATAAATCAGAAAAACAGCAGGAAGGAATGCAACAAAAAAACACAAGCGTAAAAAACCCACAAAAATTTTTTGAAAATTTTGTTGTGTTTTGCTAGGCGGTTTGCATTTACAACCCGAGCGGAATTTGTTATCATATTATATGAGCAATAGTGCCTTTTAAGGGATCTCCGGCCCCGCGGGAGCTATTGCCCCGCGCAAAAGGTACCAAATTCTGAACAATGGAGGAAGAAAAATGCCTATCGTTAGAGCAAAGCAAACTATGGATGGCAATACCGCTGCCGCCCATGTAGCATATGCCTACACGGACGTAGCTGCCATCTATCCTATTACCCCGTCTTCTCCGATGGCTGACTCTGTGGACCAGTGGTCCGCAGCAGGTCAGAAAAACATCTTCGGCAACCAGGTCAAGGTCGTCGAGATGGAGTCTGAGGCTGGCGCAGCCGGCGCAGTTCACGGCTCTCTGGGCGCAGGTGCGGTTACCACCACCTTCACCGCTTCTCAGGGTCTTCTGCTGATGATCCCCAACATGTACAAGATCGCTGCCGAGCAGCTGCCCTGCGTCTTCGACGTTTCGGCTCGTACCGTTGCTACCCAGTCCCTGAACATCTTCGGTGATCACAGCGACGTCATGGCTTGCCGTCAGACCGGCTTCGCAATGCTGGCTGAGAGCAGCGTGCAGGAAGTCATGGATCTGTCTCCTGTCGCACACCTGTGCGCAATTGAAGGCAAGGTTCCGTTCCTGAACTTCTTCGATGGCTTCCGTACTTCTCACGAGTACCAGAAGATCGAGAAGTGGGACTACGCAGATCTGAAGGAAATGTGCAACATGGAGGCAATTGAGGAGTTCCGTAAGAAGGCCCTCAACCCTGAGCACCCGAAGATGCGTGGCTCTCACGAGAACGGCGACGTGTTCTTCCAGCACCGCGAGGCCTGCAACAGCGTTTATGACGCTCTGCCCGCAGTTGTCGAGAAGTACATGGCAAAGATCAATGAGAAGCTTGGCACCAACTACGATCTGTTCAACTACTACGGTGCACCCGATGCTGACCGCGTGATCGTTGCGATGGGCTCCATCTGTGATGTTGCTGACGAGGTCATCGACTACCTGAACGCCAAGGGCGAGAAGGTCGGTATCATCAAGGTTCGTCTGTATCGTCCCTGGGTTTCCGCTTCTCTGCTGAAGGTTCTGCCGAAGACCGCTAAGAAGGTCGCAGTTCTGGACCGCACCAAGGAGCCGGGCTCTCTGGGCGAGCCTCTGTATCTGGATGTTGCTACCACCCTGCGTGAAGCTGGCCTGAACGATATCGTCCTGACTGGCGGACGTTATGGTCTGGGCAGCAAGGACACTCCCCCGTCCTCCATCTTCGCTCTGTACAAGGAGCTGGAGAAGGATCAGCCGAAGGAGCGTTTCACTCTGGGCATCACCGACGATGTCACCTTCCTGTCTCTGCCGGAAGTCAAGCCCGCTCCCATCACCGCTGCAGCTGGCACCAAGGAGTGCAAGTTCTGGGGTCTGGGCGGCGACGGTACTGTCGGTGCAAACAAGAACTCCGTCAAGATCATCGGCGACCATACGGACAAGTACGTTCAGGCTTACTTCCAGTATGACTCCAAGAAGACCGGCGGCGTGACCATCAGCCACCTGCGTTTCGGCGACAAGCCCATCCGCAGCCCGTACTACATCAACCAGGCTGACTTCGTTGCATGCCACAACCCCGCTTACATCCACATGGGCATGAAGATGGTTCAGGATGTCAAGCCCGGCGGCGTGTTCATGATCAACTGCCAGTGGTCTGATGAGGAACTGGGTCATCATCTGAATGCTGAGGCAAAGAAGTACATTGCCGACAACAACATTCAGCTCTACACCATCAACGCAATCGACAAGGCAATCGAGATCGGTATGGGTAAGCGCACCAATACCATCCTGCAGTCTGCTTTCTTCAAGCTGGCTGACGTTATGCCCATCGAGGACGCCGTCAACTTCATGAAGCAGGCAGCTCAGAAGAGCTACGGCAAGAAGGGTCAGGACGTCGTCGAGATGAACTGGAAGGCAATCGACGCCGGTGTTGACGCAATCCACAAGGTCGATGTCCCCGCATCCTGGTCCAACCCCGAGGCTGATCCGGCTCCGAAGGAGCTGAGTGGTCGTCCGGAGCTGGTCAAGCAGATCCGTGACGTTATGGAGCCCATCGCTCGTATGGACGGCGACAGCCTGCCTGTCTCTTCCTTCACCGCAAATGCAAACGGTGAGTGGGAGCAGGGTGCTTCTGCATATGAGAAGCGTGGTACTGCTGTCAACGTTCCCGAGTGGGATGCTTCCAAGTGCGTTGGCTGTAACCAGTGCGCATTCGTCTGCTCTCACGCAACCATCCGTCCGTTCCAGCTGACCGCTGACGAGCTGGCTGCTGCTCCCGCACAGACCAAGAGCCGCGACAACCGCTCGGCAAACGAGTACAAGTTTGTCATGGCAGTGTCTCCTCTGGACTGCATGGGCTGCGGCGAATGCGTCACCGTCTGCCCGACCAAGGCAATCGCTATGGTCCCGCAGGACAGCCAGGCAGATCAGCAGGAAGTCTTCGACTACTGCGTTGCCAACATTTCCAAGAAGCCCAGCAAGTTTGCTGATGATACCGTCATCGGTTCTCAGTTCAACCAGCCGCTGCTCGAGTTCTCCGGCTCCTGCGCAGGCTGTGCTGAGACCTCCTATGCACGTCTCATCACCCAGCTGTTCGGCGAGAAGATGTACATCTCCAACGCTACCGGCTGCTCCTCTATCTGGGGCGGTACCGCTTCCATCTCTCCGTACACCGTCAACAAGGACAGCGGCCATGGTCCTGCATGGTGCAACTCCCTGTTCGAGGACAACGCTGAGCATGGTCTGGGTCTGTACCTCGGTCAGAAGACCGTCCGCGAGAACCTGATCAAGGAGATCGCTGAGGTTGCTGAGTCCGACAAGGCTTCCGCGGAGCTGAAGGCTGCGTTCGAGAAGTTCATGGAGACCAAGAACAACACCAAGGCAAACGACGAGCCTGCAAAGGCTCTGATCGCAGAGCTGGAGAAGGCTGCTGCCGCCGGCTGCGAGAAGTCTGCTGAGATCCTGAAGAGCAAAGAGTTCATCGCTAAGAAGTCCGTTTGGATCTTTGGCGGCGACGGCTGGGCATACGACATCGGCTTCGGCGGTCTGGATCATGTCCTGGCTTCCGGCGAGGATGTCAACGTCATGGTCTTCGATACTGAGATGTACTCCAACACCGGTGGACAGGCATCCAAGGCTTCCAACATTGGTGAAGTCTGCCAGTTCGCTGCTGCTGGTAAGGAAATCAGCAAGAAGAGCCTGTCCGAGATCGCAATGACCTACGGTTACATCTATGTTGCTCAGATTGCTCTGGGCGCAAACATGAACCAGGCTGTCAAGGCAATCGCTGAGGCTGAGGCTTATCCTGGTCCGTCTCTGATTATTGGTTACGCACCCTGCGAGCTGCACGGCGTCAAGGGCGGTATGACCAACTGCCAGAACGAGATGAAGAAGGCTGTCGAGGCTGGTTACTGGAACCTGTTCACCTTCAACCCGGCAAACAAGGCTCAGGGCAAGAACCCGTTCACCCTGACCTCCAAGGCTGTGGACAACGAGAAGTATCAGGCTCTGCTGGCAAACGAGACCCGTTACAGCCGTCTGACTCGTGCATTCCCCGAGCGTGCAAAGACCCTGTTCGAGCGCAACCAGCAGGTTGCAAACGACCGTTACGAGCACCTGTCTCGTCTGGTCGAGCTGTACAAGTAATCTTTTCCTCTGAATCGATCCGGACATTTTCCGCAGCGGCACCGAGTCCGAAAGGCAGCTGCTCCGTACTGGCGATTACTGCGTAACGCAGCAGTGCGAAACTGTGGAGCGTCCCAGGACGAAACAGAACAAGATCTCCGTACAAACCGAACGGCTCTGCGCAAGTGCGCAGCAATTGATTTCATTTCTCTGTCCTGCTCTGTTCGCGACAGCACAGGATGGGGTTCATTGAAATACCAAAGCACCCGTGAGGGTCCTTGAGAGCACATCTCGCGTGTGTCAGGAGCATAAGGTCTGCTTGCAGATACCTTGCTCCGCCTGAGGTATAAGACCTGCTTTGCAGGGATCTTGCCCCAGTCAAAAACAGAATCCTGTTTTTACCGCCCCATCCACTGATAACAGTGCTTGGGGCGGTTTTTTTTGTGTAAAAATGCGTCCATAAATTTTCACTTTTTCAGGGATGTCCTTTTACAGTTTCTTCATAGGTTCTTCATGAAATCAGATGTGAAAGCTGTTATACTTCTGTCATAAGGAATCGGGGCCGCAACCGATTCCTTGTACATGATTCCTCCTCACACCAAGGCAATATCCAAACAGAACGCCCTTTCCGGTAAGCCGCAAGACCGGAGAGGGCGTTCTGCATTTTCTGGGAAAAACGCTCTTTGGACTTGACCCCTGTTTTTTACGGCGATATAATAAAACAGAACTAAGATTTTTAGGAGGTGAACGCAGGACAATGGATCCGGATCATAGTCGAAGACGATGGAACGATGCGGCAAACCGGACGGCAAAAACGGCTGCGTTCGCCTTTTTTTGTACGCTGAAAAGCAGACAAGGACAAGGCGTATTTTTGCGCATGAAAATTCGCGCAGCAGGGTAAGGTTTTTGAATTGCGGCTTGCTGTATCCTCCCCATAGAAAAGGAGGAGAAACAATGGAAGAAGAAAAGAAGCTGGCAGAAATGCCGGAAAACGAAGCGGCACTTCCAGTGCAGGAGCTGCCGGACGATATCCCTGATGAAGTACGCCAGAAGCTGGCTGAAGATCTGAACGAAAAAGCAACCGAGGATCTGAAGCAGGATATCAAGGAAGCCGAAGCCGAGGAAGCCAACGATGAAGAGGTCAAGGCAGACCCCGAGATGCTGACGAAAAGCCGTCTGCTTAAGCTGCTGGTGAAAAAACAGTATGTCAAGCTGCGTGAGGTCACCGAAGAAGAGCAGCCTGCCGATCTTGCTGAGCTGCTGGAAGAGTTGGACGAGAACAACCGTCTGGTCGTGTTCCGCCTGCTGAAAAAGGATGTTGCGACAGAAGCGTTTGCTTATATGTCCGATGAGGCTCGTGACGATTTGGTAAATGCCTTTTCGGATGTCGAGCTTGTCAGTGCCATCGAAGAAATGAGCCTTGACGATGCAGCCGACCTGCTGGAGGATATGCCTGCGGGCGTCGTCAAGCGGGTTCTGGAAAAGTCCTCCCGACAGACCCGTGAGAGTCTGAACAAGCTGCTGAACTATCCCGAAAGCTCGGCTGGCAGCCTGATGACCCCCGAGTATGTCCGTCTGCGCAAAGATATGAAGGTCAGCGATGCGTTTGCGGCGATCCGGACACAGGGAGAAAACGCCGAGACGGTCTACACCTGCTATGTGGTCGAGCGAAACCGTCTGTTGGGTGTTGTTTCGGCACGTGATCTGCTGCTGGCAGAACCGCAAACCCCCATCATCGACGTCATGGATGACAATGTTGTTGCCGTGAAGGTCACGGACGATCAGGAGTACGTTGCTCGCGAGATGCAGCGTTACGACTTCACCGCAATGCCAGTTTTGGATAATGAGGGAATGTTCGTTGGTATCATCACCATCGACGATGCAATCGACGTCCTGACTGACGAGTCCACAGAGGATATGCAGAAGATGGCGGCTATCCTGCCCGCCGACGAAGCAACTACGTATTTTGGTACAAGCGTCTGGACACACGCAAAGCAGCGTATCCCATGGCTGCTGATCCTGATGCTGTCGGCGACCTTCACAGGCATGGTAACGACCCATTATGAAGAGGCGTTCGTCAGCCTGCCCCTGCTCGTTTCCTTTATGCCCATGCTGATGGACACTGCCGGCAACTGCGGCAACCAGATCAGCACGCTGATGGTGCGTGGTCTGGCTCTGGGTGAGGTGGAACCGTCCGATTTTCTGAAGGTTCTTGGCAAGGAGCTGCGGGTCTCCTGCATCGTTGGTGCAGTGTTGGGCATAGTTAACGGTCTGCGCATCTATTTGATGTACAACTTCCTCTATGCGGGTCAGTATGAGAATGTCGTCGGCTATGCCCTTGTCGTCAGTGTGTCGCTGTTCCTCAGTGTCATTCTGGCAAAGCTGGTCGGCGGTATGCTTCCGCTGGCAGCCAAGAAGCTGGGAGCGGATCCAGCGATCATGGCAACGCCGTTCATCACGACGATCGTCGATGCGTGCAGCCTGATTTTGTATTTCCAGATCGCGATGCTGGTTTTCCGCGACATGATGTAAAAATAAGCAAAAAACGAACGGTTCACGACAGCAAGGTGAACCGTTCGTTTTTTACAGGACATGGTAATATGGGCAGATATCCTCGTAATGCCCGTCCTTCATCCGGAAACCGTTTGGAATCGTTCCAAGCTGTACAAAGCCAAGCCGTGTGTACAGATGTCGGGCATGAATGTTGTTGGCGACGACCGCATTAAAGACCATGACCTGAAAGCCGTGCGCTTTTGCCTGTGCCAGACAGTCGAGCACCAGCTTTTCGCCGATGTGAAGACCGCGTGCGTCGCGATGGACGGCGTAGCTTGCGTTTGCGAGATGCCCACAGCGTCCGACATTGTTTGGATGCAGGATGTACAGACCATAGATTTTTCCGGTCTCGGTATCTTCGGCGACAGCGGTGTAGGTCTGTGCCGCAAAGAACGAAGAACCGCTGTTTTCGGTCAGGTAATCCTCCTGCGGAAAGGCAACGCCGTCTTCAATGACTTCGTTCCAGATCCGAACCATTTCAGGGATGTCGGAGCCTTTATATTCACGGACGATAAGATTCATAACAGTTCCCCTCTTTTCGACAAGTATATTCCATATTTTAGCAGAAAAAAGAAAAATGGCAAGAGATTCATAGCAGGAAAGCTGTGGAAAACAAAAGTATTTTCACGGTTTTCCACAACGGTATTTTGAAGTGAGTGGGATGTGGAAAACTCGAACGATGGAATTCCAATCCGGAGAGAAGAAAATGGGGGCAAGACCGGAAATTGAAATAAATAAATCGCAGGGTTCGACTTTCTTTCGGAAAAAAGAAAAAATGCCCCTGTTTCCCCCGGAATTCTTCGGAGGTGTCCCCGAAAGAATACGTGGTGTATAAATTGAAAAGACTGGAATTGTTGAAAACTCAGTGGAAAAAGTGGAAAACGTTGTGGGAAACAAGAGGACTTTTTCACAAGCTCGGTGGAAAACCCGGTGGAAAAAGTGAAAAAATTGAAGAAAAGCAGAAAATACCCCCTGATTTTGTGCGCAAAGGTGTTTTGACGTTCCGTGTGTTGTTCACAGGGAATTTCTTGAATGGCAGGATGAAACATGGTACAATGAAAAACAGAAATGGCTCGCGGAAATGAGCCGGAAAATTTATTGGATGGAGGCGTCTGCCTATGAACTGGCTGTCCCAACTGGAACGCAAGTGCGGAAAATACTACATCCCGAACCTTACCAATCTTCTGGTGGCGGGACAAATTCTGGTTTATGCCATCGAGTTGTTCATAAACCAATTCATCGCCGTTTATCTGGGGCTGAATCGGTTTCTGCTGTTCAGCGGTCAGATCTGGCGTCTGATCACCTTCGTGTTCATCCCCTTCTCAGGTGGTGGACCGATCAGTGTGATCCTTGGTATCTATTTCACATGGTTCATTGGCACGGCATTGGAAAAAGAGTGGGGAGATTTCCGCTTTAATGTCTACTTCCTGATGGGAATGCTGGGCACGATCCTTGCCTGCCTTGTGACCGGAATGAGCGCGGATACCTATTGTCTGTCGCTGTCGCTTCTGCTGGCATTTGCGATGCTCTATCCGGAGATTCAGATATTGCTTTTCTTTGTCCTTCCGATCCGTGTCAAGTATTTCGGTCTGTTTGCGGCGGCGTTGTGGGGATTCAGCTTCCTGACGACCAGTCTGTCGGGAAAAGTCTATTACCTGCTGTGTATGCTCAACTTCATCGTGTTCTTTGGTCCGCAGGCGGCACGTGGTGTCCGCGCGTGGGTGCGCAGGGCGCAGTGGAAGCGAAAAAACCGGAGATAAGAGGGATTTTGCTATGATGATCGATCGTCTCGAGGGAAATGCGGAGTTGAAAGCCAGTGCCCGACTGATGCTCGAGAGCCGCCGCCTGACCCACAGCGTTCTGCTGGTGGGCGAAAAAGGTCTGGGTGCGGGATTTGCTGCCCGCTGCATTGCGGCGGATTATCTCTACCTGATGGGCGGCGCACCCGCCGAGGCTCTGCTTCGGGGAGAATGCTGCCGTGCAGTCGGCAAAGCGGGCGACCGTGACAGCGGCAGAGTGGAAACCGGCATTGTCCGAGAAGCAATCTCGGTAACAGGTATGGGCTCGAACGGTCGCTATCTCGTCAGCCAGGTCAAGGCGATGCGGAGCGAGATTTTCAACACCAGTCTTTCGGCGGAGGGGCGGGCAGTCCTGCTCTATCATGTCGAGCGGATGAATGAAGAGTCGGCAAACGCCCTGCTGAAGGTCATGGAAGAGCCGCCCGAAGGGGTGCTCTTTCTCCTGACAGCGGATTCTCTGGCGGGGGTTCTCCCGACCATCCGAAGCCGCTGTGTCAGCTTTGCGGTCGCGCCGGTTTCCCCCGAGGAATGCGCCCGTTATTGTGCGGGACAGGGCGTGGATAAAAAGGATGCCGCACTGTACAGTGAATTGTTTGATGGGCAGATCGGCACAGTTCTGTCTGCCGCAAAGGACGACGCCCGCCGCGCGCAGGTCGAGCAGGCACTTGTGCTTGCAAAGGCGGCGGCGAATCAGGATAGCTATGCCGCAGGTGTTCTGCTGGCGTCCTATGAAAAGGATAAGGCAGGTGCGCTCGCACTCCTGACCGATTTCCGCGCGGTTGCCGCAGCCGGATTGCGTGAAAGTCCCCATGCTCCGGTGAAGGGCAAAGCGGCGCAGAAAGCTCTCTCTCTGGCGGATACGGCGATCCAGCGACTGACCGCGCAGGTCAACCCGAAGATCACACTGGCTGTTTTTGCGGCGAAGCTGAGAGGAATTTAACCTCTCAGTCTCGCGTTCGCTCGCCACCTTTCCTGATAGGAGAGCCTTTGGCAAAGAGGAAAAGCCTCTCCTACAAGGAGAGGTGGCAATGCGTAAGCATTGACGGAGAGGTTGTACAAGAGCAAACCTATAAAAAAGAGCCTTCCCATATGGGAAAGCCCTTAATGCTTTATAGAATCATCTTCTTCTGGAACGGGAGATTCTTCTTCTCCGGCCAAGGTTGAGTGAACCGCCGCCGAGGATCATGGTAAAGAATCCAAGAACGATCAAAATGGCGATCAGGGCCGCCATGAGAAAGAGAGTCGCCTTACTGTCTGTGCGAAAGTCCGAGACATATTCCCGATGGGTGACAAGGTTTACGGTGCCGACCTCGTAGCCATCCAGATAGACGGTCGCTGAGCCAATGACAGAGCCGTCCTTCACAGTGGCGGAAACGCTTTCGGGAAGATCAAAGGTGTAGGTCACGCTGTCGTCCGCATGACCGTAGCCGCTGACCGGCTCGGCAGCGTACAGCTCAACGGCTTCTTCCGAGCGGCACTTGTTCAGAGGAACGGTCGTCAGTACCGTTTCGGTGTCAACCAACTCTCGGTCTGAAAAGCTTGCGAATGCCCAGTCCAGAATCTCCGAACACTCACGGTAGATGTTGTCGAGGTCAGATCCCAGCACGATCAGACCGTAGGTATGTCCATCCTGCACAGCGAAGGTCACATAGCAGCGACCCGCCAGCGTGGTGAAGCCGGTCTTCATGCCGCGGATGTAATCACGGTAATAGGCGTATTCCGGATCCAGCATCAGATTGGTCGAGGTAATCTTGCGTTCCTTCTGATGCAGATTGGTGGCGGGAAGCGTATAGCTCTGGGTATTGGCGACCATCATGTACGTTTCGTTCGCGTAGCAGGCGGCAGCAATCTTGGCGAGGTCGGTTGCCGAGGAAACGTTGCCGTAATCGTACAGACCGTGGACACAGGTGAAGGAGGTTCCGGTACAGCCCAGTTCCTTGGCGCGTTCGTTCATCCGCGCGACGAAGGTCGTGATGTCGCCCGCAACGTCCATCGCAATGACACTGGCAGCGTCATTGGCACTGGCGACCAGCAGACCATACAGCAGGTCGATGCGGCGCACCGTCTCACCAATGCGGAGATTCATGGTGCTACCGTTGGCGTTCTGGATGTCCTTGAATTCCTGCGTCAGGGTCGCAGGGATGGTGATGCTCTCGTTGAGGTCTTTTCCGCTTTCGAGGAAAAGCAGAGCGGTCATCATCTTTGTCAGGCTGGCAATGTAGCGGGATTGATCCGCGTTCTGCTCAAGAATGGGCTTGCCGGTGTCCAGATTGAACAGGTAGACCGATTCGGTCTCGCTCACGGTCTGAATGGGCATTTCGTAGACGGCGAAGCACGGCAGAGCGGCTGCCGCAGCTAACACGAGGGTCAGCAAAAGAGCTGTCATGCGGCAGGAAAGAGATTTTGTTTGCATGAAGATATCCTCCATCGGTCATCGCGTTTTGCGGCGACGGATTTTTTTGAAAGGGTTCTACCAAAAGAATACCATAAAAGTGCGAAAAGAGAAAGGTGGTTTTTCAACAATGCTCCTCTCCTTTGGTGGAAAAAAGCCCAGAAATGAGGGTGCAGTCTTTATTGCGCCCAATGCGACCGTTCTGGGCGATGTGATCCTCAAGTCCGGCTCGTCGGTCTGGTATGGCGCAGTCCTGCGGGGCGACGATGGGACACTGATCGTTGGCGAAGGCAGTAATGTGCAGGATAACGCGGTCCTCCACTGTGATGAAGGCGGCAGTGTGACGCTGGGCAAAAATGTCACGGTTGGTCACAGTGCCATCGTGCATGGCTGCACTGTCGGTGACGGAACACTGATCGGGATGCACGCAACCTTACTGAACCATTGCGTCGTCGGCAAAAACTGCATTATCGGCGCAGGCGCGCTTGTCCCCGAGGGGATGAACATTCCGGATAATTCGGTCGCCGTCGGCGTTCCCGCCCGAATCATCAAGTCTGTCTCGGGAGCGCAGATCGCATGGAATCAGCAGAACGCGGAAGATTATGTGAAACAAGCTTGGCTACACGCAGGAGCGCAAAAAGAAAAGTGAAAAGATTTCCTGCGCTAATTAACATAATTTTCACAAGAAAGTAATGACTTTTGCTCCAAAATCGGGTATACTATGAATTACAAGGGCAGCGGGGCCGCAACCGCTTCCCTTGCACATGATTCCTCCTCACACCAAAGCAATACCCCAAACAAGAACCCCCTCCGATGTACCGCAAGCGTCGGAGGGGGTTCTTGTTTGCTTTTATAAGACTCAGACTGCGCCGTAGATGCCGTGGACGGAGACTTCGCCCGTAAAGACATGCTCCTCGCCTGCGTCGGTTCGGACGACCAGACGCCCTTCTTCATCGACGTCAATAGCTTCCCCCGCACCCTTTTCCCCGTTTGGCAGATCAAAGGTAACACGGCGTCCCAGATTGACACAAGCGGCTTTGTATTCTTCTCGGAACGGAGCGAAGCCCTCCCGCGCAAAGACATACATCGGGCGGTCAAAGCCAAAATCGGTCAGTGCCTCTGCCAGCCACTGCGGGTCGGCGTCAAGGTCGATCTTTGCGCCCTGCAATTCCAGTGATGTGCCGTGGGGCAGATCGGCGGCGTCAAAATAGCTCTGGGGCTGGGCAAGGTTGATGCCGATTCCACAGAGAATTCCTCGCCCCTGCTGCTCGTAGCCGTAGCTGACGCCCTCGCAGAGGATGCCGACGATCTTCTTGCCGTTGAGCAGCAGGTCGTTCGGCCACTTGATCTGGCAGTCAACGCCGTAACGGAGAGCCAACTGCTGCTTCACCGCAAGACTTGCCAGCAGGGGCAGGGTCGATGGTTGCGCCAGCGGCTCACGGATGGCAACGGTATAATACAATGCCCGTCCTTCGGCATTGATCCAACTGCGCCCCAGACGACCGCGCCCGGCGGTCTGGTTGGTGGTGTAGACCGCCCCTACCGGACCGAACTCTTCAAAATGCTCTTTCACATAAGCGTTGGTGCTGCCGCATTCGGGCAGATAACGCACTTCATTGATGCTCATCGGATGGGTACCTCTTTGTGTTCATAGCTTGTGACTTTGCCCTTGTCCAGCGTCAGGACGCCGTAGGTGTTTGGTCCGGTATAACAGCGGCCGCAGGAGCCGGGGTTGAACAGAAAGACTTTTTCTCGCTGCTGCGCCAGCGGGATGTGGGTGTGACCGAAGAAGGCGATCTCCGCGCCCCGTGCCGAAGCAGCGTCTGTCAGAGTATCCAGATCGTATTTCACTCCGTACATGTGACCGTGCGTATAGAAAATAACGCATTGGTCGAATGCTGCCAACCCGTCCAGCGGTTCAAGCGCGCCGTAATCGCAGTTGCCCGCCACCGAATAGGCGCGAAGATGGGGGTAGCGGGTCAACGCCAGTTCTAAATCGCGCAGACCGTCGCCCAGAAAAATCAGGGCGTCGGTGGTGGATGCTTCGGCATTCAGAATACGTTCGACCGCCTCACGGCTGTTATGGCTGTCACTCAGGATCAAAAGTCTGGTCACGAAAGGAATCCTCCTCAAATATAGATTAAACTTCCTGCTGTAAGAGTAGAAGCTGCTTGTATACCTCGCTCTTGGAGTAGGGGGTGCCCTGCGCGGCGGCTTTGGCGGCGGCAGAAGAACCGAAGCCCTCCTGCGTCAGCTCCAGAGCGCGCTGCGCAGTCTGCTCAAGGGTCAACTCCTCGCCGGAGTTCTCATCAGCAGGCACGCCCGCCATGACAAGGACATATTCGCCGCGCGGCTCGGTCTCCCGGTAGTGAGCGACGGCTTCCCCAAGAGTTGTTTTCCAGATCTCTTCATGAAGCTTTGTCAGCTCCCGACAGAGGGTGATACTCCGCTCCTCGCCGAACGCACCCGTCAGGTCATCCAACGTGGTGCGAAGCTTGTGGGGGGCTTCATAGAAGATGACGGTGCGCTTCTCGCCCATCAGCTCGGTCAGACGCTCCCGCTTCTGCTTTTTGTTGACGGGCAGAAATCCCTCAAATACCCAGCGGGAGGTGTCCTGCCCCGAGACCGCAAGGGCGGTCACGCAGGCGGACGCTGCCGGAACAGGGACGACCTTGATGCCGCGCGCCAGCGCATCCCGAACGATGACCTCGCCCGGGTCTGAAACGCAGGGCATCCCCGCGTCCGAACAAAGGGCACAGCTCTCGCCTGCTTCAATGCGGCGGAGGATCCCCTCGCCCTTTTGCAGAGCGTGCTCATAATAGCTTACCATCGGTTTTTTCAGACCGAGAAAGTTCAGCAGCTTCATCGTTACTCGGGTGTCCTCAGCGGCGATGAAATCCGCTGCGCCAAAGGTTGCCGCAACACGGGGAGGCATGTCCTCAAGGTTGCCGATGGGAGTTGCTACGATATAGAGAGTTCCGGCCATAAAATGTCTCCTAAAAGTTTATTTTGTATTTTCTCCGTACATCGCACTTCCTGCCGAGATCAGCACATCGGCTTCGACCCGAAGTCCGGTCCTGCGGTTTTTTTGCGCCTCCACAAGAAAGAGCCACGGTGCGGAATCCGGACGGTTCTTGACGAACGCCAGACGCTTTGGCTCAAGACGGTGCGCCCGCAGGACGGCAAGCACCTCCGCCAGACGTTCCGGCCGATGGCAGAGCGAGAGCCGCCCGCCGTCCTTCAGCAGACGGAATGCGCAGGAGCATACATCATCGAGAGAGCAGTCCGTTTCATGACGAGCCGTGGCACGGGCGGCGGTGCTGCTTTGCGGTCCGGCAGTAAAATAGGGCGGGTTGCAGGCGCAGAGGTCGAATTGTCCCTCTCCGTCCCGGAAGGTGCGAAGATCGGCGCAGAACGGAACGATATGGTCGAGATGCTGCGCTTCGACCGCCTCCGCCAGCAGTGCGCTCGCCTCCGGTTGAAGCTCGATGGCTGCACAGAGACCACGATGTCCCCGATCGTGCCATTCCAGCGAGACGATGCCGCAGCCGGAACACAGATCGGCAGCCCGTTGTGCCCGCTTTGGCTCAGAGAACCGCGCCAGCAGCAGCGCGTCCGAGCCGAACCGATGAATGGGTGAACAATAGACTTCTGTTTTATTATACAAAATCTCCGTAGAATGTTCCATATCCGAGCGTCGAATCCTCTTATAAAATATTGCGTTTAAAATTTGTCGAAAATTGTGCATGAAAGAAAAGCAGCAGACCTGCCATCGACAGGTCTGCTGCTCTTATGTGCGTATTTGTGGAAATCGCCAGCTGATTATTCAGCGGTGATAGCACCAGTGGGGCATGCACCCTCGCAAGCACCGCAATCGATGCAGCTATCAGCGTTCACAACTGCAACGCCACCCTCAACAGTGACAGCACCGACGGGGCATGCGCCCTCGCAAGCACCACAGCCAACACATGCGTCAGAAACCTTGTGTGCCATAATAAAACTCTCCTTTATCTCTCGTGCGTCTGTTCAAGAAGAAGCAAGCCACTGCACGATTCCAGCAAGCTCCCCCGGAAATCTATCCTTGATTGCATTTTAGCAAAGCAAAAATAAAAAGGCAAGACTAACTGTATTGTGCAAAAAGCAATTTTTCGTTTTTTGTGGGGTTGCACAAAAACATAGGCTAACTTCTGGGGAAAATTGAAGGAGATTTTTAGCAAAAATCACGAAGAAAAGTTAGTTTTAACAGACTAACCCCTCGAATTTCCTGAAAAAATATTTCATAGTTATTTGCTTGGCTTTTCCTTCCGCGCGCAATTCGGGCAGCCGGAGCTGCTGCCGTCGGCGTTGGCGGCAGCCACCACCGGAGCTGGGTTCCGCACACCGGAATAATCGTCATCCGGATCAGGACGGCGGGGCGGACGCTTGCCGCCGCTGACATATTCGCAGACACCCACCTTGTAGTATCGGGGGGTCAGGGCTTCTGTGCCGCAGCGGACACGCAGATAGCCGGAGATCGGGTTGACCTCCAACACGGTGCCGAGACCATCCGGTGTGCGCACGGTGCTACCGACCATTGGCATGATGCTGTTCAGATACTCATACGCACTCTCCTCATAAGCGAGGCAGCACATCAGACGACCGCACGCGCCGCTGATCTTGGTCGGGTTTAGGGAAAGCCCCTGCTCCTTTGCCATCTTGATGGATACCGGCTGAAAATCCTTCAGAAAGCGGGAGCAGCAGAATGGCTGTCCGCAGATCCCCAGGCCGCCGATCATCTTGCTCTCGTCACGGACGCCGATCTGACGCAGCTCGATGCGGGTGTGGAAGATACCCGCAAGGTCTTTGACAAGCTCGCGGAAATCGACACGGCCATCGGCGGTGAAGTAGAACATGATCTTGGAGCGGTCGAGCGTATACTCGGCTTCGACCAGCTTCATTTCCAAACCGTGACGCGCGATGCAGTCCTGACAGGTGTGATAGGCGCGTTTTTCATCCTCGCGGTTCTGTTGCATCCGGCGGATATCCACACTGTCAGCCATTCGGGTGATGGGCTTCAATACCTTGGGCACAGCGGCATCGGCAATCTCCTTCATGCCCTGCACCACCTCGCCGCATTCGATCCCGCGGGCGGTCTCAACAATGACGAAATCCCCGGTCTTGATGTCGGCATCAGCGGGGTCGAAATAGTAGCTTTTTCCGTTTTCCTTGAAACGGACCGAGATGACTTTTTTCATAGCATTCCTCATGATGAATCATAAAATCAGGTTTCAATCTATCGGGCAGGCTCATAAAAGAGCCTAATCATCCATTCTGATTCATAGTATACCATAGTCGTGATCGCTTTTCCACGATTAAAGAAGAATTTAAAGCGAAAATCCCTCAAAAATTAAAACTATATTGTTTAAAAACCGGAAAAAACTCAAAGAAGAAAAAAGTTTTGTTAAAGAATTGGGTCTTTTCTATTGCAAGCCCTCTTCCCTCGTGTATAATAGGAATGTTAAAGTAGCTCGGAAATTTTGTTCCGGGCAGAAAAAGAAGGTCGTGAAAAAACACGACGGACAAGGAAACGGTAGCAAACAAAATGGAAAAGTACAGTGTAAAAAAGCCGTTTACAGTGCTGGTTGCTGTCATCATGATTCTGATGCTGGGCTTTGTCGCTCTGACAAAGATGCAGACGAATCTCTTGCCGGACGTCAGCACGCCATATCTGATGGTGGTTACGGTCTACCCCGGCGCAAGCCCAGAACGTGTGGAGAGCGAGGTCTCCGACGTAATGGAGAACGCGCTGGGGACCGTATCGGGTGTGTCAAAGATCACATCTACGTCAGCGGAAAACTACAGTCTGCTGCTGATGGAGTTCAACGAAGACACGGATATGAACAGTGCCCTCGTCAAGGTGTCAAACAAGGTCGATCAGACGACCTCGGACCTCCCGAGCACCTGCATGACACCCTCTATCATTGAGTACAGCCTGAACATGAACGCTTTTATGACCGTGGCAGTCAGCCGCGAAGGAAGCGATGTTTATGATCTGTCGGATTTTGTCAGCGATACGCTTGTTCCCTATGTCGAGCGCAAGGGCGGCGTGTCCAGCGTTTCCACCAACGGTCTGATCGAAAAGCTGGTTCAGGTGCAGTTAAGCCAGACGAAGATCGATGCCATCAACGAAAAGCTGCTGGAGGTCATCAATAGCCAGCTTGCAGACGCCAAAGCACAGTTGGACAGTGCCGCGGCACAGATCGAGGCGGGACGCAAAGAGTATAATAAGCAGCTTAAAAACTACGGAAATCTTGTCTCAAATACTATTATGGGACAGGTGGGTACCGAGTTTGAGGATGCCATCAATGTTGTCAAGGATCAGGCGCAGGCTCTGCTCGAGAGCGTCAATCAGCTCATTGATGTGGTGCAGGAGCCGGAGATCCAGCAGGCTCTTATTGAAGTCCGTGACGGTCTGCAGCATGTCATAGATCAGTTCAATGAGACGGGTATGCGGGACATCGACGCTCTCATTGAGATCGTGACGGAGCTGCGTACGACCACCGATAAGCTTACGACTGCGCTGCAGCAGCTTCAGGAGCGTCTGAATGTCGAGACAGGCTCCGAGGGTACGACCGCCGGGGAGCTGGCGGATGATCTGCAGGTTCCGCAAAGCCTCAGCACCATCTACAACACACTGGAGAGCACCATCAAGGCAATGGACAATGTGCCCGGCATGATGAATTCTCTCTCACAGGCGGTCGGCGATTATTCTTATCAGCAGCTTCAGGCGTACATGCAGTTCACCGATGCCCGCGATATGCTGAATAACTACGAGAGCCAGTACAAGGATGCAGTGCAGCAGTATGAGGCTGCGAAAACCAAGGCAATGGAAAGCTCTGATGTCGCCAAGATGCTGGATATCGACACGCTGGCACAGCTCATCTATGCCCAGAACTTCTCAATGCCGGCGGGTTATGTCGAGGACAAGACAGGTCAGTCCTGGCTGCTGAAGGTCGGTGAGGAATACGACAGCGTTGAGGATATCGAGGGCGCGCTGCTCCTGCATGTCGATGGCTTTGGCGATGTCCGCCTGTCGGATGTGGCGGATGTTGCGATCATCGACAATGCGGAAGACAGCTACACTCGCCTGAATGGTGAGCGCGCGGCTGTGCTGAAGATCTTCAAGAGCACGACTTCCAGTGCAAGCACGGTCTCAAACAACTGCCTTGAGGCGTTCAGCGAGCTGGAAGCAAAGTATGACGGACTGCATATCGTTGTCCTGTCCAATCAGGGCAACTACATCAGCGTCATCGTCAAGAGTATCCTCAGCAGTATGCTCATCGGCGCGGCTCTGGCGATCATCGTTCTGGCAATCTTCCTGAAAGACATCAAGCCGACCCTTGTTGTCGGTGTCAGCATCCCGCTGTCGGTTGTTTTTGCGGTTGCGCTGATGTATTTCACGGGTCTGGATATGAACGTTATGACGCTGGCGGGTCTGTCGTTGGGCATCGGCATGCTGGTCGATAACTCGGTCGTCGTCATTGAAAACGTCTATCGTCTCCGCAGCCGCGGCGTTCCGGCAGCACGTGCTGCCGTGCAGGGTACAAAACAGGTCGGTATGTCCATCGTGGCATCGACCCTGACCTCGGTCTGCGTTTTTCTGCCCGTTGTTTTCTCGTCCAGCATTATCCGAAGCCTGCTGCAGCCCATGTCTCTCTGCATCGGCTACTGCCTGATGGCGTCCCTGATCGTTGCAATGACCGTCGTTCCGGCTGCTTCGGCGACCATCCTGAAAAAGGCGGAACCGAAGAAGCTGGCATGGTTCGAGAAGATCCAGAACGGCTACGGAAAGAGCCTTGAGTGGTGTCTCAAGCACCGTGCGCTCCCGATGGTCGCTGCGATCGCGCTGCTGGCTTTCTGCGGCTGGCGCGTCTTCTCGATGGGCGTTGTCCTGCTGCCGGATATCACCAGCAACGAAGCCTCCATTACCCTTACCACCGATGACAGCCTGTCCAAAGAAGACTCCTATGCCGTGGCAGGTCAGGTCGTGGAAGCAATCAAAAATGTCGAGAATGTTGAGGAAGTCGGCATTACGACCGATACCAGCGTGGCAGGCATCGACATTGGTCAGTTGGGTCTGCCCAGCACCATCACCGACCTGCTGAACGCTGCTAACAGCTATGGAAAATATCAGATCAACGTCATGCTCAAGGAGGATCTGTCCTCCTCGGCGATCGAGACGGCACGTCTGGCGTTGATCGAAGCCACCAGCGGCATCGAGAACTGCACCACCTCCGTTGAGATCAGCGGTATGCAGGAATTGACAAGTCAGTTGGCGAGCGGCCTGAGCGTCAAAATTTACGGTACGGATTCCGAGACCCTGAGCCAGCTCGGTGAGAAGGTCGTTGAAATGGTGAACAGCACCGAGGGCTTCACCAATGCGACCACCGGTCTTGGCAGCGGCGACTCGACCATCAACCTTCACATCGACCGTGATAAAGTCCGCTCTTACGGTCTGACCGTTGCGCAGGTCTATCAGCAGATCGCCGCCAAACTGACGACAACCACCACCGCACAGACCCCTGTCAGCATTGAAGGCACGACCATGCAGGTCAAGATCTCCGACAACCTTGACCCCATCACCAAGGAAAACATGATGGATATGACCTTCGAGACGAGCGTTATGTCGGCGGATGGAACGACCACCACGGGAATCTGCACGCTGGCGGATATGGCAACATGGGTCACGGGTACAGCTCCCGACTCCATCACAAGCGAGAATCAGACTCAGTACATCACAGTCACAGCCGAGACGCTGGACGGCTATAACACCACCGTCCAGTCCCGTATCCTGGAGAAAAAGCTGAACGAGTTTGCCCAGAGCAGCGAAATGCCGGAGGGCTTCAGCTTCTCGATGGGCGGCGAGTCCGATACGGTCAATTACATGGTCGATGAGATGGTGCAGTGGATGGCACTGGCTCTCCCCTTCGTCTACCTCGTCATGGTAGCGCAGTTCCAGAGCCTGATGTCCCCCTTCATCGTTCTGTTCACCGTTCCTTTGGCGTTCACGGGCGGTCTGTTGGGTCTGTTGGCAACCAACCAGCAGTTGACGATGATCTCTCTGATGGGCTTTATCGTCCTGATGGGTACGGTCGTCAACAATGGTATCGTCTTTGTTGACTATACGAACCAGCTCCGTATGGGCGGTATGGATCGCCGTGCGGCTCTGGTCGCAACGGGTAAGACCCGTATGCGCCCGATCCTGATGACGACCCTGACGACTGTTCTGGCAATGCTGCAGATGGTGTTCAGTGACGATATGGCAAGCCAGTTGATGAGCGGCATGGCAATCGTTATTATTTGTGGTCTGTCCTACGCGACCCTGATGACGTTGTACATCGTCCCCATCATGTACGATATCCTCTTCAAGAAGCCGCCGCTGAAGGTTGACATTGGCGACGAGTCCAACTTCGACGATATCCCCGATGATGCCGCCGAGTTCCTCGCCCAGTCCAACGCTCAGCCGCAGGCATAAAAGCCTATAAACCTCAAGATCCGTCGCAGGTTTTGCTATCTGCGGCGGCTCTTTTTGTCTGCAAATGATTTTCAGTGCAAAACTGACAAAAAGTATCTCGAAAATTTGGCGTATCATTCTAAAATACAACACACACAATTGATGAAAACTGTGATATAATCATAATAATCTATGATATGCTCGAAAGTGCGTGTAGAAAAAGAAGAATGAAGGAGGCGAGCCCTGTGGCACAATTTCGTTCCAGACCGTTTGGTGTGACCAAAAACGGCGAGAAGGTCAACGAATATACGATTTTCAATCCCGGCGGACTTGAGGTCAGTGTGCTGAACTACGGCTGTGTGATTAAAAACATTCTTGTTCCAACCAAGAAAGGCGCGGTAGACGTTGTGGTGGGGCATGATACCCTCGCCGATTATGAAAACGACTTCAATTCGCCAAGCAGTACATGTTGCGGTGCGTTTGTGGGGCGGTATGCGAACCGGATCGAGAACGCGGTGTTCCGTGTGGGTGGACATGCCTATCATCTGGAAGCAAACAGCGGCAAGAACCACCTGCACGGCACATTCCCGTGCAAGATCTACGATGTGAAAATGTTTGGAGATACCCTTCTGTTGGAGGCAGAAAGCCCCGACGGTGAGGATGGTTTCCCGGGAAATCTGAAGATATCGGTGCGTTATATCCTGACCGCAGATAATGCCTTGCGGATGGATTACCGTGTCTCGTCGGATGCGGATACCGTTATCAACCTGACGAACCATACCTATTTCAATCTGGACGGCGGCGGAGATGTTCTTGGCCAGAAGCTCCGCATTTATGCGTCGCATTATCTGGAGGGCAACAACGAGACCTGCCCTACCGGACGGATTCTGCCTGTGGAAGGCACGCCGATGGATTTCCGTACGGGCAAGCAGTTGGGACGTGATATCGATACCGGATTTTCGCAGACCACGATGGTGGGCGGCGGTTTCGATCACTGCTTCGTCATTGACCGTGAGCGCGGCTCGAGCCAGAGCATTTGTGCGTGGGCATCCAGCGATAAAAGCGGGATCAGCATGAAGATGTACACGACGCAGCCGGGCATCCAGCTCTATACCGCAAACTTTTTGCAGGACTGCCCCACCCCGGGCAAGGGCGGTGTCCCGATGCGGAAATATGGTGGCTTTGCGCTGGAAACACAGCACTTCCCGTGCAGTCCGTCCCATCCGGAATTTCCCTCGACCATTCTGCGCGCGGGAAAAGTGTTCCGTGCCAACACCACACTTCGCTTCTTTACCGGAAAGCAGTGCGGAAGCCTGTAAGATCCGGAAAGTCCCACATTATGAACAAGCCTCTCCTGAATGGGAGAGGTTTTGATTTTATGCTTTCTCTCATTTGCACAAAACGAGATATCTCTCCATGTGCAAACTGCGAAAAAGGAACTGCAAATCATTTGCTAAATTAAAATAACGCAACAAAAATACATCAATGTAAAAATCTCGGCACTTGATTCTTGACCGCAAATGCGGTATTCTTTAGGCGATGAGGAAAACGCCTCAACGAAACAAGCAACATTTGGTGATAAGCGAGGTATTTCGATATGGCAATTTTGGTTTCCGGCGGTGCTGGCTACATCGGCAGCCACACCTGCATTGAGCTTTTGAATGCTGGATATGACATCGTGGTAGCCGATAACTATTACAATGCTTCTCCTGTGGTGCTCGACCGGGTCAAGCAGATCACCGGAAAGGATTTCCGCTTCTACAAGGCGGATATGACTAAGCATGAGGATGTAGAGAAGATCTTTGCCGAGTGTCCGGATATCACTGCGGTCATTCAGTTTGCGGCTTATAAAGCTGTTGGTGAGAGCGTCTCCAAGCCCATCGAGTACTACTATAACAACCTGAACTGCACGCTGGTGATTCTGGACGTCATGCGCCGTCACAACTGCAAGAACTTTGTGTTCAGCTCCTCGGCTACCGTTTACGGCGACCCCGCAAGTGTGCCCATCACCGAAGATTTTCCGGTCGGCGCAACCACCAACCCCTATGGTACGACCAAGGCGTTCACTGAGCGCATCCTGACCGACGTTTGCAAGGCGGATCCCAGCCTGAATGTTGCCCTTCTGCGCTATTTCAACCCCATCGGCGCGCACAAGTCCGGACTGATCGGCGAAGACCCCAACGGCATCCCCAACAATCTGATGCCTTACATCGCAAAGGTTGCTGTTGGCAAGCTGGAAAAAGTCCATGTCTTCGGCAACGATTATCCCACGCCGGACGGCACAGGTGTGCGTGACTACATCCATGTTGTTGACCTTGCGCGCGGTCATGTCTGTGCCATCAAGAAGCTGGAGACCAATTGCGGTCTTTTCATCTGCAACCTCGGCACCGGTCACGGCTACAGCGTTCTGGAGGTTCTCCATGCCTTCGAGAAGGCTTGCGGCAAGAAGATCCCCTACGTCATCGACCCGCGCCGTGCCGGTGATATCGCTGAGTGCTATGCCGACCCCTCCAAGGCAAAGCGTGAACTGGGCTGGGTGGCTGAGTATGGCATCGAGGATATGTGCGCTGACAGCTGGAATTGGCAGAGCAAGAACCCGGATGGCTATCATACCGCACAGTAAAACCGAATCATCCCGTTTTATTGGTAAGTAATATGTCGTGATTGCAAACTTTTTGCGCGAAGAGCTTGACTTTTTTCCTTAGAAAACAAGCCTGCGTTATGGAGATTTCCCAAACGCAGGCTTGTTTCTTATTTTATGTTGACAGGATTACTTGCTCTTTTTGGCGATGGGCTTCACAGCAAGAGTCAAATCGGGCTTGAGGGTGACGGCTTTGGTATCTGGCTCACCCAGAGCGAGGACTTCGGACAACTGCTTCTGAGCGGCGGCATTGTTCTCGTCGGTGACAGCCAGCGTGTCGGCGTAGAACTGCTCCATCTCCTCACGGGTGGAGAAGTTCGCAACGTACATC
Source organism: Bacteroides uniformis (assembly GCA_963615155.1). Classification (GTDB taxonomy): domain Bacteria; phylum Bacillota; class Clostridia; order Oscillospirales; family Ruminococcaceae; genus Faecalibacterium. The sequence continues at coordinate 40,950 of CAVEGP010000007.1, forward strand.
TGGTTGCCCATTGCGCCGGACAGGGCGTCCGGAATGCGATCGACCATCTTCATATTGGGCTGATACTTCTGCATCAACTGCTCGTGGCTGTATACGAAGTTTTTGCCGTCGCGGCGACCGGCGAATGCGCAGTAAAAGTGCTCGCCGACAGGCATGTCCGTGCCGCCGAAAGCAATCATATCCGCCCAGATCTTGTAAACATTGGTAGAACGCGCGAAATTGATCATGTCCGGGGTGAAGCCGCCGCAGGGACGCATATTGACCTCAAGGGCGACGATCTGTCCTTTCTTGCCCATGCTCTCCTGATCTTCCGTCATCCGGAAGAACTCGAAGTGGATGAAGCGGCTCTTCACGCCGAAGCTCTTGACGGCGGCACGACCGGCGGCACGGGTGTCGTCGGGAAGATCCTTGATGATGTAATAGATAGAGTTGTCATCGTTATTCACGATATCCATGATGGAGACGGGGCTGACGTTGCCAGCCTCGAAAATGGGATTGCCGTGAGAGTCGATGATGGCGTCATAGCTGTTGACCTCAGCGCGGACGAATTCCTCCATGATGTAAATAACGTCGGGATGCTCAGCAGTCTTATAGGTCAGGAAGTCTTTCAGTTCCGTGTCGCTGGAAAGCTTGTGGGTGTCGGATGCGCCCACGCCATTGTCCGGCTTGACGACGACCGGATAACCTACCAGATCAATGAACTTGCGGCAGCCGTCGAAGTCGTCTACCATGTGGTAACGAGCCGTTGCGATGCCTGCCTTCTGGTAATACTCCTTCATCTTGCTCTTATACTTGATGCGGGGGATGTCCTCGGTCTGGAAACCGGAGGTGATATGGAAATCGGTGCGCAGGGCTGCGTCACGCTCCAGCCAGTATTCGTTGTTGGATTCCAGCCAGTCGATACGACCGTACTTAAAGATGAAGAACGCTACAGCGCGGTAAACCTCGTCGTAGTTTTCGAGACTGCCGACTTTATAGTACTCGTTCAGGCTGGCTTGCAGCTCCGGCTTCAGCTCATCATAGGGCTGATCGCCGATGCCGAGGACGTTCATCCCGTTGTTCTTCAGCTCACGGCAGAACTGCCAGTAATTCGTCGGGAAATTCGGAGAGATAAAGATAAAGTTTTGCATAGACATATTCCTCTTTCACTAACATGCCTGCCCTCTCCGTCATCGCTCCGCAATGCTACCTCCCCCAAGGAGGGAGACTTGGCTCTCCCCTTAGGAGAGCTGGACGCAAAGCGGTCTGAGAGGGCGAGCCATTTAAATTATCCCATCAGGTACGGCATGAAATAAGCGACCTGCTGATACCACCAGTTCCAGTCATGGGCAACATCCGTGCCCCAGAGATCGACCCAGACAGGAATATCCTTTTCAGCAAAGATCTGCTTGAGCCGTTCGGTGGTCTCAGGCTGCTCCCACGGACCGCGACCGCAGCAGATGACTGCCTTTTTCTGACGATAAAGGTTCATATACGGATGGTCGTAGGGCAGATTGGACATATAGTCCACCGGAGAGTTCATATAAACTACATCGTCCATGTAGTCGCCGAAGCCATATCGGGTGGTGTAGATGCCGCTCAGAGCCAGACAGCCATCGAACATGTCCGGATGACGGAGATACAGGTTGACGGCATGGGTTGCGCCAAGGCTGCATCCAAAAGCAATTACGCCCGGGTTGCTGTCCCAGCCGTTCCGCTCACAGGCAATGTGCTGAATTTTAGGAACAGCCTCGTCGGTGATGTACCGCAGCCATTGCTCATAGCGGCGGATGCGCCAGTACGGGTCGCCGTTGGCATCCGACCAGGTCTCTTTATCCAGTGTGTCGATGGAAATCACCATCAGTTGACCGGATTCGATCCACGGGGAAAGGGTGTCTGCCATGTGGAAATCTTCAAAGTCGAAGAATCGACCATCCTGACAGGGAATGAACAGCATGGGACGACCTGCGTGACCGTACACCTTGCATTCCATCTCCCGCCCCAGAGCCGGACTGTAATCCTTGAAATACTGCGTTTCCATATCGTTTCCTCCTCAAAAAGAGAACATCAATGTTCCTCAAGCCCATACATCAGGGTATGGAATACAAACGGAAGCTGCTTTTCCCAACTGGCTTCACTGTGTGTGCCGCCGGGCACGACCCGTGCCGTCAGGTTGATGCCTCGGGCAAAAATTTTATTGCACATTTCGCCAAAGCCCTTCCGCATCCCCTCGTGGTTTCCCATCTCGCGGGAGCCGTAATCCATGTAAAGAACGGCTCCGGAAGCAAGCTTCGTGCGCGCCGTTAGCTGCATCAGAGCTTCCGGAGCGACCCAGAGAGACGGGGAAAGTGCCGCGGCGCGTCCAAAGACGTCGTTGTATCGCAGCAGTGCGTACAGACTCATCAGACCGCCCATCGAGCTGCCGCCGATGAAGGTGTGGCTCCGGTCAGGCAACGTGCGAAAGCTCTCGTCGATAAAGGGCTTGAACTCGTGGATGTACCAGTTCAGGGTATCCTTACCCTTGCCATCGAAGTGCCCGAACTGCTTATCATCGAACCGATACGGTGAATATTCCACCAGACGCTCATTGTTCGCACCCGAGTTGCACTCGACAGCAGCCACAATGATGGGCGTGTCGGTGTAATCCAGATAGTTTGCCATTCCCCAGCTCTTGCCGAAGGTAGCGTCCTCATCAAAAAAGACGTTCTGACCATCGAACATATACAGCACTGGATAGCGGCGGTCAGGTTCGCTTTCATACATGGTGGGAAGATAAACGTAAGCTCTGCGCTCTTCCGTTCCGCCCACAGCCGGATAATTTACGATCCATTTTTCGATCATGCTTCAATTCCCTCTCGTTTCCTGTACAGCTCCCCAAACGGTCGGAAGCTGTCCTGCAAACCTAGTTTAGCACCGTGAAGCATCAAATGCAATTCCCGACGCAAATTTGCGAAGCACAACTTTTTTGCGGGCGTGGAAAGCATCCGACCTCGGATACGGCAAACGCCGCCTGGTATCTGCCCGGCGGCGTTTGCAAGCATTCTGAAAAATTTGCGTGAGGGGCGAAAAATCAATTCTTTTTCTCGACCGGAACGATCCAGCCCTTGGTGTCGGGGATCTTGCCCCACTGCATACCGGTCATGGTGTCATACAGCTTCTGGGTGACGGGACCGATCTTGCCGTCGCCGATATAAGCGTGCTCACCCTTCCAGACCAGCTCCTTGACCGGAGAAACAACAGCAGCCGTGCCGGTGCCAAACACCTCTTCCAGCTTGCCGTCACGAGCCGCCTGCATGATATCAGCGATCGCCAGCTTGCCCTCGATGACCTCATAGCCCCAATCCTTCAGTAGCTCGATGCAGCTGCGGCGGGTCACGCCGGGCAGGACAGTGCCGACGGTAGCGGCGGTGTAGACCTTGCCATCAATCTTGAACATAATGTTCATGCTGCCGACTTCCTCGACATACTTCTTCTCGACGCCATCCAGCCACAAGACCTGTGCGTAGCCCTGCTCTTCAGCCAGCTCGCCTGCCTTGATGGAAGCGGCATAGTTGCCGCCGCACTTGGTGAAGCCGGTCAGACCGGGAGCGGCACGGATGTAATCATCCTCGACATAGATCCGGACAGGGTTGATGCCCTCGGCATAATATGCGCCCGACGGAGCGCAGATGATGCAGAAAATATAGTTCTTGGAAGCGTGAACACCCAGACCGACATCGTTTGCAAAGACGAAGGGACGGATGTACAAAGAAGCACCGTCAGTGTGCGGAACCCAATCACGGTCAACGTCAACGAGAGTCTCGACAGCCTGAATGTAATCCTCGACCGGGATCTGGGGGATGCACAGACGGTCAGCCGAATCCTGCATACGCTTTGCGTTGCAATCCGGACGGAAGAGCTGAACGGTGTCGTCCGCAGTGCGGTAAGCCTTCATGCCTTCGAAAATTTCCTGTGCGTAATGGAAAACGACCGTTGCGGGGTCGAGTTCAAACGGAGCATAGGGGACGATGCGGGGGTTATACCAGCCCTTGCCCTCGGTATAGTCCATGACGAACATATGGTCGGTGAACTTCTTGCCGAAGCCGAGCTTAGTCTCGTCCTGCGGTTTCTCCTTCGGAGAAGTAGTACGAGTGATCTTAATATCCAACATGATGAATTTTCCCTCTTTTCTGATCTCACACAGGCAGAACATACGGCGGCATAAGCCTGCGTTTGTGATGCCGAATGTTAGTATCTATTATAATAGGATGAATCCGATTTGCAAGAAATCAAAAAATCTTTCATCTTTGCAGGGTGTAAGTTGTCGCAAATTGTGATAGAATAGAGGAGAAAACCTCTCTGTCATTGCTTCGCAATGCTACCTCTCTTATTAGAAGAGCTGTCGAGCGGATGCGAGACTGAGAGGTTGAATCATAAAATAAAAGAGGATTCTCTTATGATAAATGGCGTGATTTTTGATATGGATGGTCTGATGTTTGACACCGAGTGCATGTGGGCAACCTTCTGGGAGCCTGCGCTGGCAGAGCTGGGTCTGCCTTATAAAGAAGGTCTGGCCGAGGCCGCACGCGGTACAGCGGGCGAAAACTCCAGGAAAGTCGTCCGGAGCTTCTACGGCGAGGACTGCAACGCCGAAGCGATCCTCGACAACCTGCACAAGGTCGCAGATAAAGCGTTCGAGCCGCCTGTTCCGAAAAAGCCCGGCATCGACGAACTGCTGGCATGGCTGGACGAACAGCAGATCCCAATGGCAGTCGCCTCGTCCAGTCGGGAAAAGTCGATCCGTCATCATCTCGATAACTGGGATATGACCCATTATTTCAAGGTCATCGTTTCCGGTCAGCATGTCACCCGCTCCAAGCCCGATCCGGAGATTTTTTTGCTTGCCGCTGAAAAGTTGGGCGTGGAGCCGAAGCACTGCCTTGTCCTTGAGGATAGCTATAACGGCGTCCGCGCGGGAGCGGCGGGCGGGTTTGTCACGGTGATGGTTCCCGATCTCATGCAGCCCGATGATGAGATGCGCAGTCTTTATACCATGGAATGCAAAAGCTTGAATGAGGTCTTGGAAAAGCTGAAAAGCAAAGAGCTGTAAAACGCTGTGGCAGGGAGTGCTGTCGGTGAAAAAAGAAGTCGGAAAGAAACGGATCAAAGTCCGCGTTCCGGCATTTGCCGTTTGATGGTTAAGTCCAGATATAGCAATTCTGCGTCAGATTTGGTAGAATGGATCATCGGGAAACGCCATTCTCCGGCGTTCCCTTTCCAACGAATATCATCTGGAGGTTCGCTATGAAAAAAATGTATCGCTTTCTGGGAGGGCTGCTTGCGGTCCTCGCCCTCAGCATCAGCACACTGCCTTTGGCTTCCGCTCTTTTTACGGACACTCTTTACTATTACGGTAAGGTGGAGAAAATCGTCCGGAATGAGGATGGCTCGATTGATTCGCTTCTCGTTTCCTCTGAGGAGGACGAGGACTATCAGATGCTGATCTCGAAAAGCACGCAGTGGAAGGATCATGATGCGAAAAGCGAGTCCGATCCGGATACCCTTACGGTAGGCGAGGAGATCTGCGTTGTCCATTCTTCCGCTGTTATGATGTCTCTGCCTCCGCAGTCCGCAGCCTATACCGTGATCCGCAATTTCCCGCAGGGAACGGATCTGGAGCGAGAGGCTCGCAGGGAAGCCTGCCCGATTCGAAAATTCATTGAAGAAGCGAAGCAGAACCTTTCGGACTGGTTTTATCGGGCTCGTCCAATCGGGGAATGAATCGTTTTGTTTGAATCCAGTGTTCAGAAACGGAAGAAGGAGCAAATAATATGAGAAAGAAAACGGTTTTGGTGCTGACTGCTGTGGCGGTCAGTGCGGCAATGATGGTCGGATGTAATTCCACCTCCGGACAGGAAAGCTCGACCGGAAGCCAGAGCGTGGCAAGTCAGAGTACAAGCGCGTCGACCGAGCTGGCAAATCCGTGGACAGAATCGGATCAGCAGGGCGTCGCGACGGCAACCGGCTTTGAAATGACCGCGCCGGAGGGTGCAACGGATGTTGTGTACAGCTACATGAAAGACGGCGCATTGGCGCAGATGAGCTATACTCTGGACGATGCGACGTGGACATATCGGATGCAGGCAACGGACGAGCTGACCGATATTTCCGGTCTCAACTACGATTGGACTCTTACGGAAGATGGAACAGTATCCGGATTGGAAGCCGTGTATTATACTTATTCGGACGGAGACCTGAATAAAACGATATTTGATGATGTTCAGATGGTCAACTGGTATGATGCGGTGACAGGTGTATCCTATTCGCTTTCCGCTACTCGCAGCGACCTGAATGGGATGGATATTCAGGTGTATGCGGAAAATATGTATGTTCCTCTTCAGGGAGATGCGACCGATGATCCCGAAAAGGATCGTGAGACAGAACTGAAGGATTATTTCCTGGGCGAACACAAAAGAAGCTCTGATGAAAGCACTCTGACGATCTCAGATAACGGGGACGGAACCTTCAAAGTGGATCTCAGCATCGTCAGACTGTGCAGTCTGGAAGACGGTGTCGGAACCTTTGAAGACCATAAGATGAATTTTGAGGTGGAGGATCCGAGCGGGAATCTGATGTCTGGTGTGATCTATCGAGACAGTGATAACAGCCTTACCGTGAAGATCGTGAACAGCAGTTGGACCTATCTGAAAAACGATGAAGTTCTGGAAGGCTTTGGAAAATAAAACCTGCTTGGAATGAGAAATCTCATCCTGTTCTTTCAGAACCGAACGTGCCGAAAGGAGAATTCTGATGAAACATTTTGACCGTCGTACCTTCCTCAAGCTTTCCGGTGTATCCGCTGCCATGCTTGTTCTTGCCGCTTGTGATGAGATCGGCGCGGACAGTGTCGGCAGCAGTACCAGCAGTAGTGTGGATACAAGCTCTTCTTCCTCTTCCCCATCCTCTTCGGCGTCCTCATCCTCAAAGGTTCAGACGCTGCCTGTCTTGCGAGATGGACAGAAGATCATGGAGCAGATCAATGACGAGATGTCCCGACGGAAGATCGAGAATGTCCATTTAAAATACAGCACAGGGCTGGAGCACGCAATTCAGGCAGATGCGCAGATGTTCGTGGATTATGGCAAGCCAGAGATCCCTGCGGAGACGGGTGACGCAATGCGGGGAGAATATGTCGATAAAATGTGGCAGGGTCTGTATGAGGCTGGCTACGAAAGCAGTTCGTCCGGCTTTATGATGATGCTCAAACAGTACCGCATCGGTGTGGATCTTGGCTATGGCGACGATGGTGTTTATCAGTTGACAAAACCCTATCCCCGCACGGCGGACGAGTTCCGACTGTTGGTCGATGATCTGGCAAACGAGTATGGCGCACAGAAAGACGATCTGTATTATAATGTCGGCATCACGGTCGTTACGCTGGAAGATCAGTCCTATTGGGCTGCGTTCATCATCCCGACGACCAAGGAAGGAATCTGAAACGAATCCTTCAACCGGAGCTTGTTTTTGAATCTGCTGTAAGGAGCTGCCTTCCGTGCGTTTCTTATGGTATGGCTTTGGAAAAACGCAAAAATAACAACAGGCACAGCCCACAAAAAGAGCTGTGCCTGTTTTGCTGTGTCTTATAATAAACTACACGACAGTGAACGAAACGTGGGCATCGGGAAGTGTCATATGCCTTTTCCGTGTTTACGCCTTGTTCTCTGCTTCGGACCGTGTGATCTTTTTGAGAATAAACGGCACTCCCGCAAGAATGTATACATATGCGACCGAAAAGTACAGAACTTTGGCGGCGACTACACCGATCATAGCAGGAGCAACCTTGCCGATAAACCATATCCACAGGTAAAGCAGTACGATGAACGGCAGAGCAATCAGAAAGCCCTTGCGTTTATCGACCGGATTCTCAAAGCGTACATAATGCTTTTCCAGATACCAACCGACAAAAATGCCCAGAAGTCCACCGATGCCGCTGATTGAATCCGGTTTCATCTTTTCGGGGTCAACCAGCAGTGCACCGTTTACATAGTCCATCGGGTAAGGTTTGTAGATAATGTACAGTGCAGAAAGCACCACAACTGCCAGACCGATCAGAAGGATCGTAGTATCCTGTTTGCTGTTCCCTGTCTGCATTTTGCGATACAGTGGCATACTGGCGATCATCAGTGCCAGTGATGCCGCGAGACCTACCAACACGTCCTGCGGTGTATGCACGCCAAGATAATTGCGGGAAAACATCGTCAGTGCCAGCAAGACCACAAGCAGCACTGAGAAAATGCGGGACTTCTTTTTCTTCCAGCAGCAGACTGCGCCACAACCATAATAGGCGGTAGCAAACGTTGTGTGTCCGCTGGGGAACGAGTAGCCTGTGGCTGTCGTGATGGAATCACCCGCCGGAACAATGCGCGCGTCGCGGATCCACGGGCGGTAGACGCAAGCGGTCAGCTTGATAATACCGTTGAGCCAATAAGAAGAGGCAACATTCAAAATGATCCAGCCGCCAACCTGCTTGCTGAAAACCCAGTAGATCATAGCAACGATCAGAAGCGGGATAACACTAATGATGAATTCCGACAGTTTCCATAATGCGGGGGTGAACACGTCGTTCGTCGCCTCACGGAAATTCTGCAAAAGCAGCAAATACTCTATATCCATGATTCGTTTCCTTTCCACGCAGATGCGTGCTTAAACATTGAGCAATAAATCCGTGCCTATTATAGCATGATTGCAACGCCTCTGCCACAACTTTTTGAAAAAATGAGAATCAATAAACTTTCGCATGTGCTTGCGAGGTGCGGCAATGAATGCTATAATCAGGATAAAGTACGCTCTCTTGGTATTCCGAGAGAGCACCGTGCATTGACAGGAGGAAAAACAGAATGGAAAAACTGGAAAAAATCAGTAATTTTTTTGGAAAATATATGGCGTTTATTGTTCTCGCTGTTGCGGCGATTGCTTTGTTTGTTCCGAGCAGCTGTCTGTGGATCCAGACTGCATGGGTGAACTATTTGCTGATGATCGTGATGTTTGGTATGGGATTGACATTGAAGCTGGATGACTTTAAACTGGTTTTTACAAGACCCAAGGACATTCTGATTGGCTGTATCGCTCAGTTTACGATCATGCCGATCTTAGCGTTTCTGCTTGGAAAGATTTTTGGTCTGGATGCTGCATTGCTCGCGGGTGTTGTATTGGTGGGAACCTGCCCGGGCGGAACCTCCAGCAATGTGATCACTTACCTGTCAAAAGGAGATGTTGCCCTTTCGGTAGGAATGACGAGCGTAAATACGCTGCTTGCGCCGTTTCTGACACCGGCAATTACCTATCTGCTGTTGAGAACGACCATTACGGTAGACGCAATGAGCATGTTCTTTTCGATCATCAAGGTCGTCATCATTCCGATCGGGCTGGGATTTCTCATCAATAAGCTGTTTGGAACCGTTACACAGCGTTTTGTCAAGGTTCTGCCGTCTGTATCTGTTGTGGCAATTTGTCTGATTGTTGCGGCTGTTGTGTCCCACAATTCAGAAAAGATTTTTTCCACTGGAGTGGTCGTTTTTGCGGTTGTGATCTTGCATAATTTGTTGGGTTATGCCTGCGGGTTTGCGGTTGGCAAGCTGCTGCATATGGGGGTATCGAAGACGAAAGCGGTTTCCATCGAGGTCGGCATGCAGAACTCCGGTCTTGCTACGTCTCTTGCGGCAACTGCGTTTCCGGATCTGGCAATGGCAACCGTTCCGGGAGCTATCTTCTCTGTATGGCACAATATCTCAGGAGCTATTTTGGCGAATCTTTATAATCAATGGACGGATTAAAAAGAAAACGCGGGAAGGAGCACTCTCATGAAAGAAATCTCGATCACCTCTTTTCAAAATCTTAAAATCGGTCAAGCCGAAAACGCTGCCGCGGGCACGGGCTGTACGGTGTTCCTATTGGGCAGGGATGGCGCTCCAGCGGGGCTGGATGTACGCGGTGGAGGACCTGCTTCGCGGGAAAGCGAGCTTCTCAAGCCTACAGCCACCGCACAGGTCATCCACGCCATTTTGCTGGCGGGCGGCAGTGCCTTTGGGCTGGATGCCGCAGGCGGTGTGATGCGCTATCTGGAAGAGAGCGGCGTCGGTGTGGAAGTGGGCGTCACAAAGGTGCCGCTGGTCTGCCAGTCCGACTTGTTCGATCTGACCGTGGGAGACGCGCACACCCGTCCCGATGCTGCGATGGCATATACTGCCTGCAAAAACGCCGAGATTGGCGGCAACTATCGTGACGGCAACTACGGTGCGGGTACGGGTGCGACGGTCGGCAAACTGCACGGCATGGAGCGCTGTATGAAAGCCGGCATCGGCAGCTACGCTGTGCAAGTGGGAAATTTGCAGGTTGGTGCGGTCGTGGCAGTAAATGCGGTGGGCGATGTTTACGACTATGAGACGGGCAAAAAAATCGCTGGTCTGCTGGCGGATGACGGGAAAACCTTCCTCGACTCCGAGCTGGAAGCCTTGCGGATTCTCGATGCGCAGGCAGAAAAGTTCGTCGGCAATACGACCATTGGCGTTGTGTTCACGAACGCAAAGTTTGATAAGTCGCATCTGTGCAAGATCGCGGCAATGGCACACGACGGCTACGCCCGAGCCATCCGTCCGGTACACACCTCGATGGATGGCGACAGCATTTATGCCGTGTCGCTGGGCGACGTGGCTGCCGATCAGGACGTTGTGGGCCTGCTGGCAGTGCACACTATGGCGAAGGCGATTCTGCGCGCCGTACAGTCGGCGGAATCTGCCTACGGCTTCCCGGCGGCAAACACACTGTAAAATCATTCGCAGAGGCTTTGCAAATAGTTATACAGTAACGCCGTTGTACGCATTGTACAACGGCGTTGCTGCTGTCTGGTTCAATAAACCATTCAATTATACCTTGGCAGCTGAGCTAGCCCTGGTTATATTTCTTTTAAAATTCCAGCTCTCTTTTTGTGAATATAAGGATGGATCCGCCAAGACCAACTGCCAAATAAGCCACGATGACAAGGAAGCTTCCTACGTCAAAGAATCCAAGCCACAGGCGATTGATGAAATTTTGTACGGCCGGTGTGGAATAATGGGTGGGAATTTTAAGTTTTCCCACAAGAGAAAAGGCGATTAAAAACTGCATGATAAAGCCAGCGACATTCAGATACATAAAAATGTATACTAGAGATGCCAAAGTGGCAGATTGCGTGAGGAAGGCTACCAGCATAGCGATGGTCATAGCGAGGATCCCCTCCACAAGCTCATTCACTAAGTTTAAAAATATTTCTACCAACACTTCTCCTGTGACAAGGTGTCCCATCATGGCAACGATCAGGGTGTGAAGAAGTGTGAAGAAAACAACATCTATGGTCATAATCGTGCTGTAGGTTATAAATTTCCCAAAAACGACCTGATACCGTGAGACTCCCATACCGATGACTGCCTGTAGATTCTTAGCTCGGAAGTCATCTCCAAAGATGGTGAATATATACACCAGCATAATAAAAATGCCGTAGACCGGATTGCCGCCTACCATGAGATTCGTCATGAAGACATCCGTATAATCCGACATATTTTGATAGATCAGAATTCCAAGCAAAAGAATGCCAAAGATGCAAAGCATGACATATCGTATGGGTTTGGTAAAGACTCTGAGCAAGTCTGCCTTTATGAAATTTTTCATGGTATGTTCCTCCTCCTTTACCAAACTGCTACCCGTTTGTCCGGTGCCAGATACATTCCATCGCCCTCTTTGATGTCAAAGGTGTTATAGAATTCCTCAAATTGCTGCACGACAGCATTACACCGCAGGAAAGCTACCGGATGCTCGTCCTTAGAC
>CAVEGP010000008.1:0-44775 GCA_963615155.1 Bacteroides uniformis
CTTCTTTTCCATATTCATCAAAACCCTCCTGGATCAAACAAGTTGATGTCCATTATAAAGTCTGGTCATGAACGGTTCAAGGAAGATCTTGTGAACGATTTGAAAATTGAAGAGAGATGTCCGCAAAGCAGATGGAGAGATTGAATCGTTTAATGCTCGTGAATGTAATCAAGGATATCCGCAGGGACAGCGGCGAGTGCAACCGCACCGGCGGCAGTCAGTTCGGCTCTGCCCCGAAAGCCCCAGAGCGCACCCATGGCGGGAAGTCCGGCGTTGTGTCCGGTCAGAATGTCCACATCGCTGTCACCCACAAAGAGGGTCGAGGAAGGCTCTGCGCCGAGGTCACGCATCAGGGAATAGACTCCGGTCGGGTCGGGCTTTGTGGGGACGTTGGGGCGGCTTCCGCGTACAATGGAAAAGCTGTCCGCGCCAAAGTAGTGCGCGATGATATTTCCGCAAAGAGAATCCGCTTTGTTGGAAAAGACAGCGGTTTGGATGTCTTCTGCTTTCAGTGCGACCAGCAGCTCCGGAATGCCCGGATAAGGAGCGGTCTTGTCCTCCTTGTGGGCGTCATATCGGGCGGTGAATTCGGTCAGCGTTGCGGTCAGCTGTTCAGGCGTCTGGGCGTTCTCAGGAGAGAAGCGTTCAATGAGCTTCGGGATGCCGTTGCCGACCATCTGCTTGAACTGCTCGACTGTGAAGGTCGGCCAGCCGTGCTGGGTGCAGACCCAGTTTCCGGCGTCGGCAAGGTCATCAATTGTATTCAGCAGTGTGCCGTCAAGGTCGAAAAGGATGGTTTTGATCATAAGAAGTGCCTTCTTTTAATTGGAGTGTTCCATATTGAAAAAACAGCGTTCTGCATCCGCTTCTGGAATGCTGCGGACGCTGAGGCTGATCTTTCCGGGAAAAGTAAGGGTCAGGGTGAGTCGTTTTACTGCAAGTGCCCACGGCGATTGTATCGCTGTCAGACAAAGGTCGGGCTGGAACACGCAGATACAGTGCAGATACAGCCCTTTCTGCCGCCGGAGAGTCAGCCGATCGTCCTGCGGCCAGATGCCCTCCTGTCGATAACCCATCCATGCGCCGGACAAAAACAGCAGGGAGATCAGAGTGGGGATCATCAGGGTCGGAGTCAGGGCGGGCAGCGTATACCGAGAAACGAGCACCAGCAAGAGACAGAGCGCGAAGGGAACGCCTGCCGGAGCAAAGAAGATCATGCTCCGCTGGCGGGTGTCAGCCAGAATTTCTGGAGGCATCCGAAAATCCGGAAGCAGCTCATGAAACATCTCTTCTTCACCGGAGCGGTAAACAAAAAGGGGAAGCTCCGGCGAGCAGCAGCCTGCTGTCACAAAGACCGGCCAGCGTTTGAGCAGCCGTGCGGCGGGGGAAAAGCGGACGTCTGCAAAGCTGATCTGAGAGAATCGGACACGGCACTCAAATTTTTGCAGCCAGCCGCCCCTGCTTCCGATCTGGTCGTTTGTTTTCCAGACCTCATACCGCACGGTCTGCGCAAAGCTTCGGAGCAGGCTTGCGCCGAAAACCGTTGCGCTCAGCACCAGCAGCCACGCCGCGCCAGCCGGAAGCCACCGCGCCGCGAATGCTGTCAGAATGTGGAACTGGAAAAAGGCGAGATTCTGCGCATCTGTGGGGAGCTGTCTGGTCTGCCGGACAGCCAGAACCAGCAGGGTGAGGGTCGAGATGCTGTTTGCGCCCAGCAGCACCAACGCCATCCGTTCACCGCCGCAGGGACGGTGGAGATGAGCGGCTTCGATGGGGAGCAGACGGTCAGCCAAAAGCTGTGCGTCCTCTTTTTTGAGGCAGAGCGAAAAAGTCCGGCGTTTGGGCTGCCCGGACGGGTACAGAACGATCCGGCTTGCTCCGCTCAGACGAAACAGAACCGGTCGCTCAAGGGTGAGCGCAGCCAAAGCCTCGCAGGGAACGGCACGGTCGAAATGGAAGAAAAGCTTCCAATGGAGATGCAGGGTGTTCTTCTCATCCAGAGACCAACTGCTGGCGTTGAGGATGACCCAGCTGATGCCTGCCATCACCAGAAAAATGAACAAGTCCTGCTTGAGGGCTGTCCAGAGAGCCGTCCAGTTCCGCGCAAACAGGACGTTGATCAGCGGCAGAAGATAGACTGCCAGCGTTTTCCGCAGAAAGCGCAGTGCCATGAAGGGATGAAAATGCTTCTCTGTCATGAGCGTTCCTCCGCAAGGACATGCGCCAGCAGTCCGGCCTGTACTGCTGGAACTGCCGGAAGGATCAGGCGGGAACCGGGAGTTGAGATGAGCAGGACGCTCGTTCCGGCAAGTCGGAGCAGGGGCGTCCGGAGCTGATATACGCCTGTGACTGCCCGTCGCGGGATGACCCGCCGGACAGGGAAAAAGATACCCACATAAACGGTCAGGGTGCTTGCGCCCAGAACGACGGCAAAGCTGCACAGCCGGATGTAGAGCAGATACAGCAGACAGCACCAGAGCAGACAAAAGACCGCTCCGGAAAGAACACCCTGCCAGAACACAAAGGGAGCGATCAGCAGCCCGAGAACGGCAAGCCAGACACAGAGAACGGAACGTCCCCGCGGCGAAATGATGATAGCGGTTCGCCGCAGATCCTTCTCGGTCACTTGTCCGAGAGGCCCCATGCCTCCGTCAGAAGGTGAAGGGTATCGTCCTGCGTCAGGCAGAGGATATGATCCCAAGGCAGGAGCACCGTGCTGCCGTGCGGGATGATAAACTCAGTATCCCGTGTGATGCTGACAAGGATCGCATCGCCCGGGATAGGGATATCCATGATGGCTTTGCCTGCGTATTTGAAGTTCTCGGGCAGCAGGATCTCGTTCAGGCTGGCTGTGCCGCCGCCCAGAGAGAGGAGCTGACGGATGGTGTCTGTTTCAATCTCCCGCTCCAGAATATGGCTCAGATTGTCTGTGCCGCAGACTACGGTGTCCACGCCGAGGGTGTGAAGAAGCGTCCGGTTCTTCGGGTTGGAGGCCCGTGCCACAGTGCGGTTCACGCCGAACTCCTGCTTTGCGATCTGGCAGGCGATGAGATTGTCCTCATCTGAGCCGGTCACAGCCACGAATGCGTTGCAGCTGGCAACATCGGCGGTGCGCAGCGTGTCGATGCTGACAGAGCTGCCGCAGATGACCGGAATGTCCAGCATATCCGCTAGGATCCGGCACTGCGCCTCAACCGGCTCGATGATGATGATAGAATGGTGGTTGGCAAGCAGACTCTGCGCCAGATAGCGTCCGACACGGCCTCCGCCGGCAATACAAACTTTCATATTGTGCCCTCGTTATACTTGCAGTATCATAAAACCTGCCCTCTGCGGCAGGGCGATCGCTTTTGAGAAATACGAAGAGGTTCAGTCATTTCGACAACGTCCGGAAAACCGCCTGCTCCGTAAGAACGGTCGGGCAGATCGTCTCCAGACCATAATATTTGTGGTAGAGAAATTGCAGATTGGGATCAGAAACACGGCAGATGACCTTTTCCCGCTGGAAGAGATTCTTTGCGATCTGAGCAGCCATCAGATTGACGGAATCGTCCTCGCTGACGGCAGCGACAGCGTCACAGTTCTCGATACCGCCCTGTTTCAAAATGTCGGGGTCGGTGGGGTCGCCTACCAGAGCCGTGCCGCCGAAGCGGTAATCATCAAAGCTGTCCAGCCGCTTGAGCTGTTCAGGGTCTTTTTCGATGAGGGAAAGATCGTGACCGATACGTTCCAGATCGCGTACCAGCGACGCACCCACCTGACCGCAGCCGATGACCAGAATATTCATAGAGAGTCACCTCGTTGTTATTTTGTTTAAGGACCGGATCAAGATGGTTTTCCCTCCGGCGATAGGATAGAACCAGTATACCACATTTGTTTCCCCAGATAAATACAGAGCAGAGCGTAAAATTTTTATATTTTAAGTGTACTTGCCGACATAATATGGTATACTGAAAGACGCAAAATCGTATTTTACAAATTCAGGAGGAAAATACATGTTTCTGGAAATCATCAAAGCCATCCTGATGGGCATTGTGGAGGGCATCACCGAATGGCTCCCCATCTCGTCCACAGGTCATATGATCCTGTTGGAGCAGATCATCCGATTCAATGCAAGCGAAGAATTCATGTCGATGTTCCGTGTTGTCATCCAGTTGGGCGCGATCCTCGCCGTTGTCGTCCTGTTCTGGTCGAAGCTCTGGCCCTTCGGCGTCCAGCATGGCAGAGTCGTCTCGAAACCCTCAGTCTGGCAGCTCTGGTTCAAAGTCGTGGTCGCAACCTTGCCCGTGCTTATCATCAGCCCGCTGGATGACTGGATGGAGGCACACTTCTACAATTACATCACCGTTGCAGCCATGCTGATCCTGTACGGCATCCTCTTTATCATCATCGAGAACCGCCGCGCTGTGCCGCATGTCACCCACCTTGAGCAGATCACCTACAAAGAAGCGTTCATCGTGGGCGTCTGGCAGATGCTCGCCATCATCCCGGGCACGTCCCGCTCCGGAGCGACCATTGTGGGTGGTCTGCTGCTGGGTCTGTCCCGTGCCTGTGTCGCCGAGTTTACTTTCTATCTGGCAATCCCTGTCATGGCAGGTGCGTCTCTGCTCAAGGTCGTCAAGTTCGCTCTCTCCGGCGTGGCGATGACGGCCACGGAAGTCGTTGTCCTCATCGTGGGCTGTGTTGTCGCCTTTGTCGTCAGCCTTGCGGCGATCCGTTTCCTGATGGATTACGTCAAGCGTCACAACTTCAAGGTCTTTGGTCTCTATCGCATTGTCCTCGGCGTTATCGTCCTCGCCGTGGCAGCAGTGGCTGCGATCGCCTGAAAAAATATTCTCGGAGACGAGCCTTTCTTCCGGAGGCTCGTCTTTTCTTTGACCGGAAAATATGCTATACTGCTGACAGAAAGAGAGAGCAGGTCACAGCGATATGCGCTGTGGAAAAAACGAATAATGGAGGAAATGTCAATGGAAGCATCGACGGTCTATTATACCGATTTCCGGTGTCCGGTCGGCACCAGCCTGACCGAGAAGCTGCGCAGGGTCTGTATCGCAGCGGGTATGAAGAGCATCGACATGGAGGGCAAATTCGTCGCTATCAAGATGCACTTTGGCGAGCTGGGCAATCTGGCTTATCTGCGCCCGAATTACGCAAAGGTAGTCGCCGATCTGTGCAAGGAGCAGGGCGGTCTGCCTTTCCTGACCGACTGCAACACCCTGTATCCGGGCAGCCGCAAGAATGCCCTCGAGCATTTGACCTGCGCCCAGACCAACGGCTTCTGGCCAATGACGACCGGATGTCAGATCCTGATTGGCGATGGTCTGCGAGGAACGGATGAGGTGGAGGTCCCTGTCCCGAACGGTGAATACTGCAAGACCGCCAAGATCGGACGCGCCATCATGGATGCGGATATCTTCATCAGCCTGAGCCATTTCAAAGGGCATGAATCCACTGGCTTCGGCGGCGCACTCAAGAACATCGGCATGGGCTGCGGTTCTCGTGCAGGCAAGATGGAACAGCACGCTTCTGGCAAGCCCGGTGTGCAGGAAGATCTCTGCAGAGGCTGCCACCGCTGCGCCAGGGAGTGCGGCTCGGACGCTATTACTTATAACGAGAAGAACAAGGCTGTCATTGAATATGACAAGTGCAAGGGCTGCGGACGCTGCATCGGCGCGTGCAACTTTGACGCAATCTATTCCCTCTACGACAGCGCAAACGAGATGCTCGACCGAAAGATGGCGGAATATGCGGCGGCGGTCTGCGCAGGTCGTCCCTGCTTCCACATCAGCCTTGTGCAGGATGTCAGCCCCAACTGCGACTGTCACGGGGAGAACGACGCGCCCATCCTGCCGGATATCGGTATGTTTGCTTCCTTCGATCCGGTTGCGCTCGATCAGGCTTGTGTGGACGCGTGTCAGGCTGCAACCCCCATCGCAAATAGCCAGCTGGGACAGAATCTTGCGAAAGAGGGTTGGAACTGCCACCACGACCATTTCAAGGACTCGAACCCGAATGTCGAGTGGAAGGCTACGCTGGAGCAAGCCGAGAAGATCGGGATGGGAACACGGAAATATACCTTGAAAAAAGTCTGATGAACGCAAAACGAGCAGGTGTCAAAATGGCACCTGCTCGTTTCATGTTACGGTTTAATATTCGCCCTGCGCTTCGGGAACAAGATCGTCCAGAACATTCTGCAGAGCGTTCCAGTTCTCTTCCGAGCAGCCGGGCAGGGCAGAAACATCCAGCCCCGCATCCTTCGCGCGGTCAGAGATGCTGTCGATGTCGGTCAGCAAGGCGTTTGCGTCCTCTCGGATCAGCGGCCATGCTTCCGCAAAGCCTTCCTGCTCGGTGCTGGACAGTGAGGTATACCAATCATTGTAAGCGTCCTGAATGGCGTCAGCGGTCTTCAGGGAAAGGTTGGTGCTTTCAGCCCACTGGAGCAGCGAGGAGGCGGCAAGGACCGATTTCAGTGAGCAGCCCGAGACGCCCGGACCCCATCCCAGACAGGGAGAGAACGCTTCGGTCGTGCCTTCGATGGAGAAAAGAGAATTCTCATCGAAGCTGGGGCGCAGACCGGAGGTGCTGGCTTCGGTGGTGGAACTTGGGATGCTCTCGCTTGCGGAAGCGGAGGCTGAATCAGAAGCGGTATTGTCGCCGCTGGTCGTGGAGGAGCTGCCGCAGCCGACCGTTAGACCGACCAATAGAACTGCGCAGAGTGCGAGGGAGACGATGCGAATGTGATTCATAAAGAATCCTCCTTCTATGGGATTCCGACAGGAATCGTCGGGAAAAACAGAACATGACCCTACTGATTCTAGTATACTGTTCTCACGGTCGGTTGTCAATCGGCGTGCAAAGGACAAATTTCAAGAAAAAAGAAGTCATGCAAGGGCTTTTGTTTGACCTTTCCGAAACAGAAAGCTATAATAAAGGGGCTGAAAAAACTCTGGAAAAGAAATGCCCTTCGGCTCGGTCAGGAGCGGTGGGGACGATAAAGGAGATAGTACGATGCAGAAATTTTCAATGGAAGGTCTGTTCGACTTCCTGGATGCAGGTGTCAGCGCATTCCACTCTACGGACGCTGCCGCAAAGATCCTTGCGGAGAACGGCTATATCAACTGCCCCGAAAGCGCGGCATGGGAGCTTGCCCCCGGCGGCAAGTATTACACCACCCGCAACGGCTCGGCGATCCTTGCGTGGCGGATGCCGAAGGGAGAACTGACAGGCTGGCACGCTACTGCAAGCCACAGCGATTCTCCCACCTGGCGGGTTAAGAAGCTGGATAGCACCGGAGACGTCTTTGCGCAGGTGGAGACGGAGGGCTACGGCGGTATGATCATGCCTACTTGGATGGATCGCCCGTTGAGCGTGGCGGGTCGTTTGCTCATCCGGACCAAAACGGGCATTGAAAGCTACCTGATCCATCCCGATCGCGCGCTGGCATGCATCCCGAACCTCTGCATCCACTTTAACCGTGATATCAATAACGGCATGAAGTACGATCCGCAGGTCGATATGCAGCCGATCTTCGGCTCTGCCGAGGGAAATCTGCGTCAGGCTCTGGCTGCGGAGGCAGGCGTTGCGCCTGAGGATGTTCTGGATTCCGACCTCGTCCTCTGCACCTGTGAAAAAGCCGAGCGTCTGGGGCTGAACGGGGAATACTTCATGTCCGGACGCATTGATGATCTCGAATGCGCCTACACCACGCTCTGGGGCTTTCTGCAGGGTCGCGGTGAAGAAGAGGGTCGCGGTGATATCTGGGTCATGTTCGACAACGAGGAGGTCGGCTCTTCTAGCCGTCAGGGTGCGCAGGGTACACTGATGTCTGATGTGATGGCACGCATTGAGGAAAGCCTTGGCGTGACACGGGAGCAGAGCATCCGTGCCCGCACCAACAGCCTGCTGCTGAGTGCTGACAATGGTCATGCCGCCCATCCCAACCACCCCGAAAAGAGCGACCCTGCAAATCCGGTCGTCATGGGCGGCGGCGTTCTGCTCAAAACCAACGCACGTCAGACCTATACGACCAGCGGCTTTACCGGCGCTGCTTTTGCGGCGATCTGCAAGAAGGCGGGTGTTCCGGTCCAGACCTGCGCCAACCGTGCCGATGTGCCGGGCGGCTCTACCCTTGGCAACCTGCTGGGACATCAGATTTTGATGCCGATGGTCGATATCGGTCTGGGTCAGCTTGCGATGCACTCCGCAATGGAAACGGCGAGCTGCAAGGATGCCGAGTATATGGCTCTGGCATGTGCTGAGTATTACAACACTCCTATCTTCCAGCCGAAGGATGGCGAGTGGAAGCTGGGCCTGTGAGCGGAGTCGTCGGGCGGTTCGCGCCCAGTCCCAGCGGGCGGCTGCACCTTGGAAATCTGGCGTGCAGCCTGCTTGCATGGTTGAGCGCGAAGCATCGGGGCGGAAAGATCGTTCTCCGGATCGAGGATCTGGACGCCGAACGCTGTCCCCGCAAATACGCCGACCTGCTGGAGAAGGATCTCCGATGGCTGGGTCTGGTCTGGGATGAGGGCGGAAGTCAGGGCGGCTCACATCGCCCCTATTATCAGAGCGAGTGCAGTGGCATCTATCAGGAAAGCTACGACAGGCTGGATGCGCAGGGGCTGGTCTATCCCTGCTTCTGCTCCCGTGCCCGGCTCCATGCGGCAAGCGCGCCGCACGCATCGGACGGGAATGTCATTTATCCCGGCACATGCCGTGGTCTGACGCCGGAGCAGATCGCCGAAAAGCGAAAGATAAAAGCTCCGGCTTACCGTCTGAAAGTGCCGGACGAGGAGATCTGCTTTGTGGATGGCTGCATGGGTGAGCACCGTGAGAACCTCCTTCGGAATTGCGGCGATTTCTATCTCCGCCGTGCCGATGGGGTGTTTGCCTATCAGCTTGCGGTGGTGGTCGATGACGCCCGCATGGGTGTTACAGAGGTCGTGCGAGGGTCGGATCTGTTGTCCTCGACGGCACGTCAGCTTTATCTTTATCGACTACTGGGTCTGCCCGCACCGAAATTCGCCCACTGTCCGCTCCTGCTTGCGCCGGATGGACGGCGGCTTTCCAAACGGGACGGCGATCAGAGCCTTGAAAATCTCCGCGCCAGATATACGGCAGAGGAGATCATCGGCAGGCTGGCGTATGTTTATGGCTTGCAGCCCGAGCCAGCCCCCCGCACACCGGAAAGTCTGATCCGAGATTTTTCGTGGAAAAAAGTCCCAAAGCAGGATATTTGCCTGCCGGAACATCTGTTCTGATCCAAATAAAAGAGCAGAGCTTTCGCCACAACGACGGAAAGCTCTGCTCTTTTTTGTGTGTTTGTGGGATTCGTTTGTGCTCAGAACCGCTCAGAAAGGCGGAGCGCATCGCTCCGTTCGAGGATGGTCATGCCGGTATCAAGAGCCATCGCCAGCAGGATGCCCAGCAGGACATCAATGCAGCTATGCTGCTTCAGCAGAACGGTCGAGAAGACGATGGAAACACAAAGAACCGTCGCAGCCGGACGCATCCAGCGACGGTGTGCATCCTCAAAGAAAACGCTCCGGTGGTATGCCATCATGAGTGTGACTGAGTTGAAGACATGGATGGAGGGGCAGACGTTCAGCGGCGAATCGGTGGCGTAAAGCAAGCGGACAGCACGGGCGAAAATGTCGTTGCCGTACACCCGATAAGGGCGCAGGGAAAGACCGGTCGGCAGGATGATATAACAGGCAAGCGCAATCGTCATGCCGGCAAACAGCGGCAGACAGAGCCGCCAGAAATCACTGCGCGGTGCTTTCCACAGCAGGTAGAACAGGGTGAACGGGATCCACACGAACCATGCAAAATAAGGGAGAATGGCATATTTGCAGAAGGGGATCATGTCGTCCAGACGGCAATGCACCCAGATGTCCGGCACGGTGATGTTCATCTCAAGCCAATGAAACGCTGTGAGATAAAATACAAAATAAAAAACCATAAACCACACAGGGTGGCGGGAGAACCAACTGCTCCGCATGGAGAAACACTTCCTTTGATATCGGGTCTCGAAAGTTCTTAGCAGCATGACATTATACGCCCGAAACGGAAGGAAAGCAAGCTGAAAACAGGATAACTTTGACGAACTTTTTGTGAATTATTTGTCTGTTTTATGCAGAAAAAAGAAAAAACTCTCAGCCGCTCGCTCGCCAGTTCCCCTGATAGGAGAGATGGAAATGCGAAGCATTGGCGGAGAGGTTGAATTTTAAATAACTTTTCAAATAACCTTCTGCTCCAGCCATTTCCCGCGGACAAAGCGGATGGCGAAGCAGAGAGAGCGGAACACCCAGTCGAGATACATGCCCATCCAGATGCTCAGCAGTTGACCGTGGAAGCCCAAAATCATCAGATAGCAGAAGCCGACCCGGAATACCCACATCGAGAAGATACTGACAGTCATGGTGAAGGAAGCGTCCCCCGCTGAACGAAGAATGTTGGGCAGAGTAAAGCTGGCCGGCCAGACGAAGACCGAGAAGATATTGAACCAGACCATGACCTGAAGTGCCATTGCCTGTGCCTCGGGAGAAAGGTTGAAGAGAGAGATCGCAAATCGGTTTCCGAACAGGAAGGCGGAGATGTTCATGAACCATGCGCCGCAGTAAGCGAAAAACAACAGACGGCGCGCATAGTGGACAGCCTGCTCCTTTTCACCTGCGCCAAGGCATTGTCCGACGACGGTCAGCACTGCCATGCCGACGGCATTGGCAGGGATGTTCAGAAGGGTGGTGGTCGTGTTAGCGACGGCGTTTGCGGCAATGGCTGCTGTGCCAAGGGTGCTCGTCAGGCTGGCGACGGACAGCTTGCCGATCTGGAACATGCCGTTCTCAATGCCTGCGGGGATGCCGACCCGAAGGATGCGCTTGATGTATGCGCCGTTGGGCTTCAGGGAGGACAAGCTTTCGATGCGGAGAGCGCAGGCGGGCTTCTGGAGCAGATACAGTACGGTGCAGCAGGCGATGGCGCGGGAAACAAGACTGGCGATCGCTGCGCCCATAACACCCATCCCGAAGCCGAAGATCAGGACGGCATTGCCGCCGATGTTCACGATGTTCATCACAAGACTGGACATCATGCTGATCTTGCTGTTGCCCTGTGCGCGGAACAGTGCCGCGCCCGCATTATACAGACCAATAAACGGATAGCTGAGGGCGGAAAGCAGGAAATACGTCTCAGCATATTTCATGACATCGGCGTCGATCGCTCCGAAAATGCCGCGCAGGATGCCGTGCCGTCCGACTACGACAATGGCGGCAACGACGATGCTGAAGCTTGCCATGATAAACATGATCTGCGCCGCAGACAGCTTTGCGCTTTTTTCCTCCCGATGACCGATGTATTGACTGGCGACGACTGCGCCGCCGGTTGCAAGCGCGCTCATGATCTGGATCATCAGGGTGTTGAAGGTATCGACAAGGCTCACGCCGGAAACGGCGGCTTCGCCGACCGAAGAGACCATCAGGGTGTCAGCCAGACCGATGGTGACGCTGAGTGCCTGCTCTGCGATGAGCGGCAGCAGAAGGGCAATGAGTTGCTGTCGGGTGAATAGGGGCTGGGATGTAAATTTGGATGATGTCATGAGTTCCTCCGTAAAACAGGTTGGTCCTCTCTGTCATCGCTTCGCAATACTACCTCTCCCAAAGTGAGAGGCTTCTTGGCTCTCCCTCTGGGAGAACCGTCACCGAAGGTGACTGAGGGGGCGAGGATGCTGACAAAATGAAAACAACTTAATGATACATCTTCACTTTCCAAAACTCAATACTTGTATACAAGTTTCTCGCAAAATTTTAAGAAAAACTCCGCTTTTTCGAGACTTTACCCCTGCGAATTATTGTGTTAAAATAAAAAGAGGGAGACCTTCCTCGTCTGCTGCTGTGCAGGAGCGGCAGACCAAAGCAAACCACCAAGCAAGAAGGTAAATCAGAAAGCCCATAAGGGGGAGAATTATGCCAAAAGCAGCTCATAAAGTCGTTGTCATCGGACATCGCAATCCGGACACCGACTCGATCTGCTCCGCCATTGCATATGCGGAGTTGAAAAACAAAACCAGCGATCTTGTCTGTGAGGCGCGGCGCGCAGGCAGGATGAATCAGGAGACGGAATTTGTTCTGAAGAAATTCGATGTGAAACCGCCTCGGATGTGTACCGACGTCAACCCGAAGATCAGGGATGTGGATTATCGCGAGATGCCCGGTATCCCGGGAAGTACCAGCCTGCGCAAGGCATGGGAGATTATGCGTGATCAACAGATCGACACACTGCCAATCACCAGTCCGGACAACGATCTTGAGGGCATCATCACCGTCAAGGATATTGCCACCGCAAACATGGACGTTTTTGATACGGGCATTCTGGCAAAAAGCCGGACGACCTTCAAGAACATTATTGAGACGCTGGGCGGCACGATGGTGGTCGGCGACGAGAACGCAGTCTGCACCACCGGACACATCAAAATTGGCACCGCTACGCCCGAGATGATGGAAAACTCGGTGGAAAAGGGCGACATCGTCATCCTCACCAACCGCTATGAAAGTCAACTCTGCGCCATCGAGAAGGAAGCGTCCCTGATCATCATCTGCAATGGTGCGAAGGTCGGTCATACGATCCAGCGCATTGCCGAGGAAATGAATGTGGCGATCATGACCGCACCCTGCGATACCTATGCGGCTGGCAAGCTCATCAGCCAGTGCGCACCAATCTCTCACTACATGACCCGTGATGACATTATAAAATTCACGCTCGTCACGCCGGTAGCTGATGTTACCCGCGTTATGGCGAAGGTACGCCACCGCTATTTTCCCATTCTTGATGAGGAAGGCAAATACTGCGGCATGGTCAGCCGCCGGAACATCATCGCCTTGCGGAAACGCCGTATCATTCTGGTCGATCACAATGAGGCAACGCAGGCGGTAGAGGGCTTCGATCAGGCCGAGATTTTGGAAATCATCGACCATCACCGCATCGGCAGCCTTGAGACGAGCGGTCCGGTCTATTTCCGGAATCAGCCGGTTGGATGTACGGCAACCATCATCACCCAGATGTACGACGAGAACGGCGTGGAGATCCGCCCACAGATCGCAGGGCTGCTGCTGGCAGCAATCCTGTCGGATACGCTGGCGTTCCGCAGCCCGACCTGTACTCCGGTGGACGTTGCCGCTGCAAAGCGTCTGGCAAAAATTGCAGGTGTGGATGTTGATGAGTTTGCACTTGAGATGTTCGAGGCAGGCGAAAAGCTGGATGGAAAGACCGCCGAGGAAGTGTTCCTTCAGGACTTCAAGGTGTTCATGTGCGGCGACCGCCGCTTTGGTGTGGCGCAGGGCAGCTACATGACCCGAAAGAACCTTCTGGCGGCGGAAAAGCTGCTTCAACCCTATCTGAACGAGGCTCTGAACAAGCAGAACGTCGAGGATCTGTATATGCTGCTGACCGATGTGCCGAAAGAGGAAAGCGTCGTCATCTGCACGGGACGGAATGCCGCCGAGATGCTTCGCAGCGGCTTTGAGGTTGAGCCGGATGAGGACAACAGTTGGACTTTGCCGGGCGTCGTCAGCCGCAAGAAGCAGTTCATTCCAGCTCTGATGACCGCGTATCAGGAACTGTGACGGGCAGGGACAGCAAGAGGTGAACGCTGTGTTTGATTTTCTGAAACAGAAAAAGGCCGACCCGCCCAAGCTTCCGGAAGGAACTGTCCGGCGGCACTACACCATCAGCGGACAGGTGCAGGGCGTTGGATTCCGCTATCGGGCACGATATGCGGCGCAGACGCTCGGCTTGACCGGATGGGTCGAGAACGAGGATGACGGCACGGTGACGCTCGAAGTGCAGGGTGATCCGGAGAAATTCATGCAGATGTTCGCCGTGATCCAGCAGAGCGATTTCATCGGGATCACCGGACTGCGTGAACAGGATCGTCCGCTCGACCCGTGGGAACGCGGCTTCTCGGTGCGCGGATACTGAAGCTCCATAAAACACCAAAGCCCTCGGAGGATCGTACTCCGAGGGCTTTTGCAAGAAAGGAGTTTAGCCTGCAATCTTTAGGGGAGAGTTTTCGGTCCAAATCGTGCCGTCCAGAAGACGGGTCACGACAAGAACGCCATTGACATTCACACGGGCAGGATCAAGCGCATAGAAATCGCTTTCCCTGAGGTTTGTCGGATCCGCATTCGGGCTGACGCCGACGACACAGACCCAGTGCCCGTAGGTACTGCTGGTCGAGATGTGAGGGTAATTCACCTCATTCCAGCCGTTTTGGGTCAGATGATATTCATAAGTTGTAATGCGATTTGAATGTTTAGAAACGCCGCTGACGGTTGTGTTTTTCAGATGAACGATGACCGGACGACCGGAAGAAAGCTCTTCATAAAGCTTTGTCAGACAGTTGGACAGTTCTCCGGAGTAATCCGAATATCCCGCCGCAGACCAGACTGCGCCGTTCGACCACATACCCGCTCCGGAGCTGACCTTGCCGTCCAGAATCGTGCGTGCATACCGCAGTGCGTACCAGCTGCATTTTCCGGCAGTCTGATTTCCGATGGAAAGGATCTGGCTTTTGTCGAAGGAGAGCAGGGAAATGCCGCTTGCGTTTTCAATCTGTACGGCAGAGCTGCACGGTGAATTCAGCACGAATACAAGCATCAATGCCAGAACTGCTGCGACCTTCCGAACCACCGATCGAGCGGAACAATGCTGCATTTTTAAAACATCCTTTTCCTTTTTCTGTCACTACAATATCACAAATTCGTGGTAAAAATGTGTAATCTTCGGAAAAGTTTTCGATGCTGCCAGTAAAAAACTCCGCTATGAAGCCGTTCGGAAAAAGTGTTGACGGCAGACGGAGTTTTTGCTATAATAAAAAAGCTATCGAAAGAGCTTGATATGGAGCATTACTCAAGTGGTCGTAAGAGGTCGCACTCGAAATGCGATAGGCCGGGAGACCGGTGCCAGGGTTCGACTCCCTGATGCTCCGCCAAATCGAATGGACAGATGAATTTTATTCGTCTGTCCATTCTTTTCATAGAGAAAACCACAAGCTAAGCTTGTGGAGGAATAGAGCCGTAGCGTTGATATGGTAAAAAAAGAACCTCCTATTACAATATATCAGGTCCCGAATATATTGTAATAGGAGGTTCGATCCATATGGACGAGAAAAGTTTATCACATACGAGCTGGAATTGCAAATATCACATTGTACTTGTACCGAAATATCGCAGAAAAGTAATATATGGAAAACTGAGAAAAGATATCGGTAAGATATTAAGGACACTTTGCGATTACAAGCGTGTGGAGATAATAGAAGCACACGCTATGCCAGAGATCATATCCACATGTTAGTGTCGAGGCCACCAAAGCTTGCCGTGGCAGATTTCATGGGATACCTCAAAGGGAAAAGTACTCTCATGATGTTTGAGAGACACGCAAACTTAAAATACAAGTATGGAAGAAGAGTGTTCTGGGCAAAAGGATATTACGTGAATACGGTAGGCGGCAATGAAGCCAGAATCCGTAAATACATTCAGGAGCAGGAGTTCAACGACCAGATGTGTGACCAGTTGAGCTTCAAGGAATACGAAGATCCGTTCAAGAATGCAGCTGACTTAGATGATGACGATTCGCCAGAAGTGCCTGCGGATAGTATGAGAAAGTAATGGAACTACGTCATCGAGTTTTTGATAACATCCAAAATAGTCTGGTCCGCAGGAAGCCATGGAACAGAATCAAAGTCATCTTTTGTCAGCCATCGTGCGGCTTCCGCTTCTTTCAGAACAAGGTCTCCGGAGATCACTTCACACCAGAAGCAATCCATTGAAAGGTGAAACGCAGGATAATCGTACTCGATCGTACCAATCAGATCCCCCACGGCAATTTCTGTGTCCAGTTCTTCTTCGATTTCCCGCTTCAAAGCCTGCTGCGGGGTCTCACCTGGCTCGATTTTGCCGCCCGGAAATTCCCATTGACCTTTATAGTCGCCATAGCCGCGAGCGGTGGCATAAATTTTGCGCTTTGTTTGGAGGGAGTCGCAGATCATAGCGGCCACGACACGAACAGTTTTCATGATATGCTCCCGTTTCTTTTATCCAACCACCAGTTTGTTGGTCTTTTTGAGGAACTTTGCAGGAATCGGACGATCCAGCTTCCACGTGATGTTCATCGGGCGGGAACCTTCATGCTTCACATAGTTCACTGTGCCCAAATAGGTGTAGGCAGCCGCACCGCCAAAACGGGAGTCTGCCTTGAATTCACGGACGAACAACAGTACACGGCTTCCTTTCTCTCGATGGTGAATGTACCGCTGTCCGGTAGCCGAACTCTCCGCAGTCGTGCTCTGGCTCTGCCAGTGGAAGAGGCTCTCGTTGATAGAATAATCCTTGTACATGGTGGAGGGAGAGTAGTCTTTGTCCGCTTTATTCAGAGTTACAAAGAACACATCCAAATTCTTGTTCGGCAGCCACTTCACGCCTTCTCGGACCGTTGCGGGTTTCAAAAAGTCCAGTGCCACCAGCAGCTGGTCACGGGTATAAGTACAATGCAAATCCAACGGACAATCAAAGCCAACATCTATCGGTTCATCAATGAAGTCGATTCGATTATACTGATATTGCAAGAGTGCCTGCAACTCACTCAGCAAAACAGGGCTGTCTGAGAGCGCATACAGATTATCGAGAACTTCTTCATCATCCCAATGTTCTGCGGCTTTGCCCCACACGGTTATATAGAACATCTGCAACATCCTCTGTTCTGTCGGCGATAATGTCGCAAATTCGATATTGTCTAATTTGGGCAGAAGGTTCAGCAAAAACTGAATCCACCTGCGGGAATCCACGACCGCAAGACGTGCGAGTGCCTTGGTCATAGTTTCTTCCAGCGGCTCAGAGAAATCGGAAGCTGTACCGGCTAAAACACATAACCGGGTAAAACAGATATTTTTGTTCTTAACTTTCTTGCTGTAAATCGCACGTGGGTCGAGATGATAGTAGTCGAGGAAGTTCCCCAGTGTCAACGGAAGACCGGTATCTTCTGTGAAGGAGGCTGCCCGTGCTATAAGTCCAAAAGTGCGATCATAAGATGCGCTGATATTATCCAGAATATACTTTGCCGCAATCCTCTCTAACTGAATGTAACAGCCTTTGGGCGCAGAGACAAATCCTTCTTTGATTTCTCGGCTTACGCTGCGGGTGGTATTGGAGAGCAGTGCCGCAAACTTCTCCTCAAAATTATATTTTTTATTTGCCTGACCGATAAAATCCAGCACAGTCAAACATTCTTTGTTTTCAGCCAGACGCAGACCACGACCCAGCTGCTGCAAAAACACGGTCAGCGATTCTGTAGGGCGCAGAAACAGCACGGTGTTGACTTCCGGAATGTCCACACCCTCATTGTAAATATCCACAGCAAAAATAAAACGGATTTCACCAGAAACAAGCCGTTGCTTGGCAGCGTCGCGCTCTTCATCCGGAGAATCTCCCGTCAGTGATATGGACGGAATACCATGTGCGTTGAAGTAGCTTGCCATGAACCGAGCATGTTCAATGGAAACGCAGAAGCCCAAGCCTTTTACCTCATGGATGTCCGTGACATATTTCAAGATAGAGTTCACCACAAGGTCGGCGCGGCGTTCCGCAACCAAGCCGCTGAGGGTGTACAGGTTGGACAGTTCGTTTTTATCGTAACCGCCCGTTCGCCATTTCAGGCTGCTCAGGTCTGCCGTGTCAGTCACACCGAAATACTGGAACGGACAAAGCAGTTTCCGGTCAATGGCTTCCGGCAGACGAATCTCGGCAGCAACGCGCCCACCGAAATAATCCAGAACGTTTTTGCCGTCCATACGTTCCGGGGTTGCAGTCAGACCGAGCAGGATTTTGGGCTGATAGTATTCCAACAGCTTCTGATAGGTCGGTGCGGCCGCATGATGAAACTCATCCACGACGATATAGTCGTAGAAATCCGCTGCCGTTTTCGTGGTGAAATCCTGCGAGTTGAAGGTCTGAATGGAGATAAACAGATGGTCAATGCTGTCAGCCTTGTGGCTGCCCACAAGCAGTTCGCCGAAATTAGCGTCTTTCAAAACTGATCGAAAGGTGTACAGGCTCTGCTTCAGGATTTCTTCCCGATGTGCCACGAACAGCAGCCGGCAGGGTTGACCCGAATGCTGTTTTCGGAAACGCTTATAATCCAGTGCGGAGATCACAGTCTTTCCGGTTCCGGTGGCTGCCACTACAAGGTTGCGGTTGTGTCTTCGCACCGTGCGTTCCGCTTCCAGCTTATCGAGAATTTCCTGCTGGTAAGAATACGGCAAAATGTCCAACGTATAAATGCCGCTGTTGCCCGTTTCGCTGTACTTTTCTGCTTTCAGAGCACGTGTCAACCGCTCTTTTTGCCCTTCATCGTAATACTCGAATTCATTAGCGTTCCAATAGCTTTCAAAAGTAGCGGCAATTTTGTCGATTGTTTCCGGAAGATCTTTTTTCGTGACTTTCACGTTCCACTCCAGACCGCTGGAAATTGCTGCGTTGGACAGGTTGGAGGAGCCAACATACGCTGTGGTGAAGCCAGTGTTCCGGTAAAACACATAGGTCTTTGCGTGGAGCCGAGTACGCTTGGTGTCATAGCTGACTTTAATTTTCGTATTGGGCAGCTGACGCAGTTCCTCGATGGCTTTTACATCTGTAGCTCCCATATAGGAAGTTGTGATGATACGCAGCTCACCACCGTTCTGTGTGAACTGCCGCAGTTCATCCATAATGAGCCGCAGACCGCTCCACTTGATGAAGGACACCAGCATGTCGATGCGGTCAGCGGACACGATCTCTTTTTTCAGCTCGGTGTACATCTGCGGCTCATGGATGGCACCGGTGAAGAGTGAGCTTTGCGCAATAGAAGTTTCTGGTCGTTCCAGCTCTTTTGCGCTTTTTCCTGTGGCAAGGCGAGGGTCATTGTCCCGTAAAAGCGCAAGAAGCTGCTCTGCCCGCCGGTCAACGCCCAGCGAAGCAAAGTCAGCTTCCTGCGTGGTGGATTGAATAGTGTTTACGATCTGATTTGCCAGCTGAATCTGCGCTTCAATTCCGCCGCCATTGTCCTGCACGTTTTCAAGACCCTTCTGTACAACATCGGTCAGGTATTGTGTCAGGACTTTGGATGCCTCTGCTGTATCAATGGGTGCAGTAGATTTGCGGACCTCCGGAATCTCCGCAAGCTCGCTGTTCAGGGCGTTATTGATGACCTGTTCATATAGTCCGGGCTGGAGCATGGCGACACTTCCTTGCCATTTTCTTATATTATAACTATTATAACGCCAATTGGACGGATATTCAATGACGGCGCAATCATTAACTCTGCTATGGTATTTTGTGCCTTTCACAAACTTGTACTACAGGATAATACAGTCCAAACAGATAAAAGTTATATTGAGGGGATATTCGGATACTTTATAAACCCTTTCCTTTGCGTGGTTAGTGGAATTCATCTTTTCACAGTGTCGATTTTCTATTTCTCAACTTTAAAATACATCGTATTGGCGTATAAAGGCTCGAAAAACCGCAAGGATCAAAAAATTCAAAGGTTCATGGTCTTGCCTGATGTGAAAATTTTGCGCTGCGGTGTTGACAATACAGACCAAAAATGATAAGCTCG
Organism: Bacteroides uniformis; assembly: GCA_963615155.1. Classification (GTDB taxonomy): domain Bacteria; phylum Bacillota; class Clostridia; order Oscillospirales; family Ruminococcaceae; genus Faecalibacterium. The sequence goes on from CAVEGP010000008.1 coordinate 19,642, forward strand.
GTTTATTCTGTTCTGTATTGATACTTGCTTTTTCTGCCGTGATGTAAGCTGCGCAAGACATGTGCGCAGTCAATTCGGGCGTCAGAGAGAGTGGGCGGAGATGGAGATTCGGTAACATAGATGTATAAATATATAAGGAGCATTTGTAAAATGGCAAATTTGAAAATTGATCGCCGCAGCTTTTTGAAGGCTGTTGGCGTAAGCTCTCTCAGCCTTGCGGCTGCTGGCGCGCTGAGCGCATGCGGCGGCTCGTCTTCCAGCACTGCCGCGTCCTCTGCTGCGGCAGAATCTATTGCATCTTCTGCTGTGACGGAGCTGGCAGATGAGCAGGTACTAAACCTGACCTATACAGATCTGTCCTTGATCGATGTCAACGATGTGCGCAACTCAAACGAATTTGAAGTGCTCACCGCTGTGCAGGAGGGTTTGTTCCGCACCTTTACGGATGAGAGCGGTGTTGACGTGATGGAAAATGCGGGTTGTGAGAGCTATGACGTCTCGGATGACAGCCTGACTTATACCTTCCATCTGCGGGACGGCATGACTTGGAGCGATGGTGAGCCTGTCACCGCACAGAACTACGTGGATAGCTGGCTGCGTCTGGTGAACCCCGATCTCGCTTTCAGTTACGCATTCCTTGCTTACGGCATTGTTGGTGCGGAGGATTACTGCGAGAACGGCGGCAGCGTAGAGAATGTTGGTATTGCCTATGTGGATGACCTGACCTTTACCGCAACGCTGACGGCTCCGGATCCGGCATTCATCAAGAAGGTTTCCATGGTCTGCTTCTATCCGGTGCGTAAGGATTTGATCGATGCGGCGGACGCAGCCGGCGGCAACTGGACGAACGATTATACCCTGCATGTATTCAATGGTCCGTTCTACATCAGCGATCGTGTGCTGGAAAATAACATGACACTGAAGAAGAACGATAAATACTGGAACGCGGACGAAGTTACCCTGACCCAGATCAACCTGCGTGTGGTCGATGAGTCCTCCACTAAGGCACAGTTGATGGAAAGCCAGCAGATCGACGCACTGACTCTGACTGATTACGAGTATGTCAGCCGCTGGGAGAGCAAGGTCAACGATGGTACCTTCCAGTATTTCAGCAAGGCAGAGCCCAGCGTAACCTACCTTGTTCTGGACCAGCACCCCGCCGGCAACGGCGGTCCTTCCGGCTTGATGCTGAACGCAAAGTGCCGCAAGGCGGTCTCTCTGGCATTTGACCGTGAGGAGTTCAACGAGATGTTCAAGGAAGGCCTGAACACCCCCGCATATAGCCTGATTCCTTACGGCATTACCGTTGGCGAAGCAGAGTTCCGCGCGGAGAACGAAGAGCCGCTGGCATCGGAGGATACCTCCGCCGAGACCCTGAAGGCTCTGTTTGAAGAGGGCATGGCTGAGGCAGGCGTCTCTGGTACGGCTGCTGATGTTACCCTGACGACCTTCCTGTACAATGCCACCACCGAGAACATGAGCCAGATGGAGTGGTATAAACAGCAGCTTGAGGACAAGCTGGGCGTGAACGTTCAGATCGACACATATCCAGATGTCAGCACATGGAAGGCTGCACGTGACGCTTACGAGTATGACTTCTATGCAATGGGCTGGAACGGTGACTACAATGACCCGATGACCTTCCTCGAGCTGTTTGTCACCGGCAATGGCTACGCAAAGTTCATGGGCGGCTACTCCAACACTGAGTATGACGCGATGATCGAGCAGGCAGGCTCCAGTCAGGATGACGACGAGCGCATGGAGCTGTTCGGCAAGGCAGAAAAGCTGTTGCTGGACGAGGGCGGTCTGGTTCCTCTGTATTTCCAAAACTCTCAGATGTATGTCCAGAGCTACGTACAGGGCTTGAGTATGCCGATGTTCGGCGCGGAGAAGGAATTCTCTCGTGTTAAGATTCTGAAGCACTAAGCTGTAACATACATGCACAAAACGCATCCTTAGAAAAGGGAGCGGGGGGAGCCGCCGGGCTCTCCTCGCTTGTTTTTGTATAGAATCCCCGTGTGCAGGTGGCCGGTCATTGCGCTGCCGTCGGGATAAAAGAGGGTTTTACTGTTATGAAAATGCTACAGTATACGATCAAGCGGCTTATCATTATGATATTTACGCTGTTCATCATCGCATCGGCAACATTCTTTCTGCTGGCGGCAACACCGGGCGATGCGCTTTCCGCGCGTGTCGAAAAGCTGCCCGATAACGTTGCGGCGCGCATCTACGCGAAATACGGTCTGGATAAGCCTGTGATGGAACGCTATCTCATCACGATGAAGGGCTTGCTGAAAGGCGACTTTGGCGAGTCCATCATTTATGAGGGGCAAACTGTGCAGTCAATCATCAAGGAAAAAGGTCCAGTCTCAGCAAGACTTGGTCTGCAGCAGATGCTGCTTGGCGTTTCGCTGGGGCTTCTGCTTGGCATCTTGGCGGCGGTCAAAAAGGGAACGATTTGGGACTACCTTGTCGTTGCGCTGTCGATCTTGCTGATATCGGTGCCGAATCTGGTATTTGCGCTGCTGTTGCAGCAGATCTTTGCGGGTAAGTTGGGGTGGTTTCCTGTCATTGGCTGGCCCACAACACACCTGTGGACAAGTGGCTGGAAGTACACTGTGCTGCCGACGCTGGCGGGTTGCTTTGGCTACATTGCCTCTTACGCACGTCTGCTCAAGGCAAGTATGCTGGATGTTATGAATCAGGATTATATTCTTACTGCTGAGTCCAAGGGTCTGACGCACCGTGAGGTCATTCTGCATCACGTACTGCGCAATTCGTTTATCCCCATCGTGACAAATCTGCCCATGAGTGTTGCGATGTGCATCACAGGCTCGTTCTTTATCGAGAGCGTCTTCTCCATCCCGGGTCTGGGTCTTTACTATGTTAACGCAGTGGCTGCGCAGGACGTGACGATCGTTATGGGCGAAACCGTCATTCTGGCGGCATTGTACATCATTGTTGTGTTCATCACGGATATCCTGTACACCGTTGTTGACCCACGAATCCGCATTCGTGGCGGCAAGCGTTAAGGAGGGTGCTGCTATGTCTGAAAAAAATCAGTTCCTTACTCCGGAGCAGTCTGCCCGTGTGGATCGCAGCCGTTTTGACACAGAGAAAATCAACCGCCCAACGATCACCTACTGGCAGGGCGCATGGCGTCGGCTGCGAAAGAATCCGCTGGCTGTGATCGCAATGTTCATTCTGGCGGTCATCGTCTTCTTTGTCCTGTTCGGACCGACGATCAGTGGGGCGGAATACATTAAAATTACAGCCTCACTGAAAAATAAAGCTCCGAACGCAGCCAACTGGTTTGGCACGGACACCATGGGGCGTGATATTTTCTGCCGTGTGTGGATCGGTGTCCGTCTGTCGCTGATCGTTGCGCTGGTATGCTCAACGATCCAGATCGTCGTTGGCTGTGCCTACGGCGGCATCATGGCGTATTTCGGCGGTACGGTTGACAGCGTGATGATGCGCATTATTGAGATCATCACGTCGTTTCCGTCCCTGCTGATCACCCTGCTGATCATGATGGTTGTAGGGCAGAATGTGGGAGGTCTTTTGTTTGCCATGTGCATCACCTCGTGGTGCGGCACAGCGCGTCAGATGCGCGGTCAGTTGATGCAGCTGCGCGAGTCGGAGTATGTACAGGCGGCGCAGATGATCGGTGCTTCACCGGCGCGTATCATCGTCAAGCACCTGCTGCCCAACACGATCAGTATCCTGATCCTGAACCTGTGCTCCAGTATTCCGAGTTATATTTTTACAGAGGCAAGCCTGAGCTTCCTTGGCATGGGTCTTTCCAGTGACGTGATAAGTCTTGGCGTGCTGATCAGCCAGGGCAAGGCAAAGATGGATTTCTATCCGTGGCAGTTGTTTTTCCCGGCTGCTGTGCTGTGTATCGCTGTGCTTGCGTTCAACCTGCTGGGCGATGGTCTGCGTGACGCACTTGATCCCCGTACGGTGGAATAAGGAGAATGTGATATGAGCGAAAAATTGTTAGAGGTCAAAGACCTGCGTGTCTCCTACCACACCTATGCGGGCGAGGTGCAGAGCGTGCGGGGCGTCAGCTTTACGGTGAACAAGGGCGAGACGGTCGCCATCGTGGGCGAGTCCGGCTGTGGAAAATCCGTCACGGCAAAAAGCATTATGCGCCTGATCAAAACGCCTCCTGCTGAGATCAAAGAGGGCAGTCGGATTCTCTTTGACGGAGAGGATGTGCTGGCATTTTCCGAGAAGCGTTTGTGTGAGTACCGTGGCGGAGAGGTATCCATGGTATTTCAGGACGCACTTGCGGCACTGAACCCTACAATGACGGTGGGCAACCAGATTATCGAAAATCTGCGTCATCATACCAGGATGAGCAAAAAGGAAGCGGCAGTCCGTGCCGTTGAGCTGCTGCGCATGGTTGGCATACCACAGCCGGAGAGCCGTGTGAAGCAGTATCCCCATGAGTTTTCAGGTGGTATGCGTCAGCGTGTGATGATCGCGATCGCGTTTGCGTGCGACCCCAAGCTGCTGATAGCGGATGAACCGACCACAGCATTGGACGTGACGATCCAGGCACAGATCATTGATCTGATCAAAGCCTTGCAGAAAGAAAAAAACACGGCGGTCATCCTGATCACGCACGACCTCGGCGTTGTGGCAAACATTGCCGCACGCATCGTTGTGATGTATGCCGGACAGATCGTGGAGCGCGGCTCGAGCCTTGAGGTGTTTCATCATCCGCGCCACCCGTACACGAACGCTCTGCTGGAGGCCGTGCCTCGTCTGGATCTTGTTAATAAGCAGGAGTTGACCAGCATCGAGGGCACGCCGCCCGACCTGATCGCACCGCCAAAGGGCTGTCCGTTCTGCACACGGTGCAAGTACTGCATGGAGATCTGTTGCGAGCAGCAGCCGCCGGTGCTGGATTTCGGAGAGGGTCACGAGGCTTCCTGCTGGCTGTACAGGCTGGAAAAGCCCTGTACAGACGCACCTTTTACACAGGAGGCGCACTATGAATCATAATGAAGTCGTGCTGGAAGTCAGTCATCTGAAAAAATATTTTGACCTTGGATATGGGCATGTTCTCCATGCGGTCGATGATGTTTCGTTCACGATCCATGAGGGCGAAACACTGGGTCTTGTGGGCGAGTCCGGCTGCGGCAAAACAACATGCGGACGTACTTGCCTTGGCATGTACAATAAGACGTCTGGTCAGGTGCTGTACCGTGGCAAGGACGTCCATGCGCTCAAGGGCAAGGAGCTGTTCAACTATAAGCGTGAAGCGCAGATGGTTTTTCAGGACCCGTATGCTTCACTGGATCCCCGCATGACTGTAAGCGACATCGTTGCGGAAGGCATGGATGTGCACCATCTGTATCGGGATAAGGCGGAGCGGACGGAAAAGATCTATACGATGCTTGCCCGTGTCGGGTTGAACAAGGAGCACGCCAACCGTTTTATCCACGAATTTTCGGGCGGTCAGCGTCAGCGTATCGGGATCGCGCGTGCTCTTGCCATGAACCCCAGCTTTCTGGTGATGGACGAGCCGATCTCAGCGTTGGATGTTTCCATCCAGGCGCAGGTCATCAACATGCTGATCCGTCTGCAAAATGAGATGAACCTGACATACCTGTTTGTCGCGCACGATCTGTCGATGGTCAAGCATATCTCTGACCGTGTGGCAGTCATGTACCTTGGGCAGATCGTGGAGATCACCCGTTCCGAGGAGCTGTACAGCCACCCGCTTCACCCGTATACAAAGGCACTGCTGTCGGCGATCCCGATCCCGGACCCTGTGATAGAAGCACAGCGGGAGACAAAGCGGATCCATCTTGAGGGTGAAGTGACAAGCCCGATCGACCCTGCGCCCGGCTGCCGCTTTGCAAGCCGCTGCCCCTACGCAGATGCGCACTGCAAACAGGAGACCCCTGTTCTGAAGGATGTCGGCAGCGGTCATCAGGTCGCATGCTTCAAGGTGTAAGCGAAGATGAAACATCAGATCATCTCAGCACTGAGAGACGTAGCGAAGGCACTGCTGACCGGTGCTGCAGCGGCTGCTTCCGTGCTGCTTGTACTGACAGCGATTGGCGCGCTGCTGCACGGAGCCGCATTCAGAGCGGGATTAGAGCTTGCCCGCCGCGGGCTGTTGATCCTCGGTGCACTGACCTTATTTGTAAGCGCAGGCGCATTGATCATGGAAGAGAAAACAGTGTCTCTGCGCAGGGATCCGCACTGGAAGAAACACTTTGAGCAGCTTGGATTGTTCGGGGTGCTGTTCTTTGCAGCGTTGGCTGTTCTTGCTGTCGCCGGTCTTCTGGATGCTGTGCTGTACGCAGTGCAATAACCAATATAAACAGACCTTATCGGAAATGATATGCACCCCCATACTGGGTATCCAGTATGGGGGTGCGTATCAAAAAGGATGAGGTCTTTTTTCTATCCGGAAAATGGCAGGCGTTTGGAGGTCAGAGCATACTCTCCGGGGAAAGAGTCAGATCAAGGGCAGGTGCGTGAAGAGAGGTCGAGGTCTGGACAAGCTCACCGTCATCCTTTAAGTAAGAGAGCGTCAGCAGATATGTCCCACGGCGAACCCTCAATTCAAATTCACCGTAGGGGTCAGTGGTCGTCTGGGCAATAAGAACACCGTTCTGCGAAAGCGTGACCAGAGCGTTGGAATAAGGCTGATGAGCGAGTGTTTCGATCCGACCGGAGACTTCTACGGGAGCCATCAGAACGACACCTGCGGTGACAGCGGCAGCTCCAACGCCCAGCAGGAGAAGAGCTGCCGCTCCGTCTGAAGAAGGAGTTCCGGAGGAGGCGGGCGTTTCGGGCGTATCCGGAGCGGGCTTGGCGTCGGAAGCCTTGAAGCTGGCAGTCAGAAGGACGTCTTCTGCCCCCATGACAAAGGTAGTCGTGGAAGCGGATGGATCTGCAAGGGTCACACCGCCGGAGGTGACGACCCAGCCGGAGAACACTTTCCCCTCCGGAGCGGAATCGGCTGTGATCGTGACAGCCGCACCGGGCGCAGCCTTGTCCAATGAGGCTGTTCCGCCTTCGACGGTGATGGTATGGCTGCTCAGGTCGGGAACAGCCTGACCGCAGGCGACAACATAAACCGCCTCGGATGCCGCTGCACGGAAGGGGACTTCCAGCGTGCCGTGGCTGGATGCGGCGGCTTGTGTGAGATAGAGAAGATTTTCGGACGCAAGAGGATCGGTGCTGCTTTTGCTGACGATGACGAGATACTCCTGATCTGCGGCAAGACCGTTGAAGCAGGCATACAGGTCGGCGGTGCGGTCATCGAGTTGACCGTAGAGAATTGCGTTGGCAGGCGCGGCAGCCAATGCGCGGAATGGGACAACGCCAAACAAAAGAGCAACAGAAAGCAGCAGGGCACAGAAAGAAACAGGACGAGGACGTTTCATCAGAAGAACCTCCTTGCGATGAGCGGTTTTGTTTGTATTACTGTCATAATAGCCGATGAATGTGGCTGCCGTCAAGAGAAAGCGGAAAAAAGTGTCGAATTGCGTTGACAAGGGGGCTGCGGCACGATAAGATAAACGTGAGGACGATCTCTTTTTGGATGTGAAAGGGTCAAAATTATGACGAAACGGCTTTTGGCGGCAATGCTGACACTGGTGCTGGGGATGAGTCTGTTTTCCGGCAGAGCAAAGGCGGAATTTTCGGGGAAAAATCAGATCAACGGAGCTGTCCTTGATGGAAACAAGGCAGTCGTCTCGTACTCTGCCGAAGAGGATGCGGAGCTGGTCGCAGGCGTTTACTCGGAAGACGGAAAGGAGCTTCTCACCAGCGGGACGTCCCGCGTTCCGGCAGCGGAGAAGGGAACGACAAAGATCTGGCTGTCGGGTGAGCTGCCAGAATACGCAGTCGTTCGGCTTTTTCTGCTGACCCGAAAAGAACATGCGCCGCTTTGTCCGGTCTATACGACCAGCCGATATACCCGCGTTCCGGAAGACATCAGGGACATCGACGCAGACCGATTTGACCCTCAGAATGTACTGAACATCGGAGAGAACAGCTTTGCGGTCATCAAGCAAGGCGTGACCCTTGTGCGGTATGCCGAAGGAAAAAATCAACTGCTGTCGCAGGACGACGACGCTTTGAAGGATACGATCGGGTCGGCAGGCGAAGCTGTTCAGGATCTGCGTGCAGGGCAAAGCCTGATTCTGGAATATGAGAAAAACCGTTTCCGGATGGTTCGTGTCCGAAAAACGGAGAGATCGGACGAAACAACAGTGATCTTGTCGGGAGACGATGCGCTGGAATTGACCGAACTGTTTGACGTTCTGAAAGTAGATGAAGAAGCCGAAAGCGGTGCGTTCCGCAGGGAGAAGGATGGTCTGACTGAAAAGGATGGAATGCTTCTGCTGAAAGAGGACGATCTGGATGGAGAGGTGACATTTGCGCCTGCCCTGAAGCTCCGGATGTACGGCACAACGGAACAGCAGCTCCGGTTGGAGGCAGAGCTGACGACATCCGGAACGCTGACCACGACAAAAGCAGTCGATACCGAGATCCCGCTGGGGGTCTACGAAGCTTCCCCCGTCGATGGCGTGACGTTCCGGACAGCTCCGGTATTAAAGATCCGGACGGAGGGAGCGCAAACCGTTCACTGGACGATGAAAGAAACTGTCGGATTTGTCTATCACAGCGCGTCCAACCGTTTTGAGGATCTGAGCGGCGATCCGGAGATCTTCCTCACAGCAGACGAGTCGGGAAAAATCAGCCTTGCGATGGAAACAGATCTGGAAGCATCGCTCTGGACGGATGTTATCCGGCTGGGGATGAAGGCGAACCTGGGCGGCGTCAGCGAAATAACGCATCCGGAGGGACATCGCTGCCGGAGCGGAACGCTTTCGGCAGAGGCGCGGACGGAAGGCGTTGCGGAGCTTTTGGCGATGCCATGGAAGACTCATAGTGCTGATCTGGTACAAAAGACGACCGAAAAGAAATTCTACTGGATGCCCGACACACAGGAGTGGGATTGGGGAGACTGTGACGAAAAAGTCGAGCTGCTGCCCGATGAACCTGCAACCCCTGAAAAACCGGATGTCCCCGAAACACCCGATGAGTCAAAAGAACCCGAGCAGCCCGCAGAACCAGAAACTCCCTCTGTGCCGGATGCTTCTGAAACGCCGGACACACCATCCGCACCGGAACAGCCTTCTCAGCCGGATGAACCCGCACCGCCGCAAACACCGGACGAGTCTGAGCCGGACAAACCCGAAACGATAAAATATCGGTTGGAAGAGGGTACACTGTGCATCGAAACCGAAGAACAGATGGCGGCTCATACGTCGGCAGAAGAGACTCCGTGGTACGCAGAGCGGGAAACGATCCGGAGGGTCGAGGTCAGCGAGGAGATCCACAAAATCGGAAGCTATGCGTTTGCCGGATGTGAAAATCTGGAAGAGGTGATCTTTAAGGCGGAAGAGCTAGAGATCGGAAAATCTGCCTTTGCAGACTGCGGCGCATTGACGACTGTGATCTATCCCGGCAAAAAAGCGCAGTGGAAGAGCCTTTTCATCGGCGAAGGGAACGAGGCTCTTGCCCATGCGAGGGTCACATGCAGCAACGGTGACATCAAGCCCAAGTAAAGATGTGGAAAACATCGGTGCGGATGCGTCTGAAAATCCGCGGCGGGCTTGTGCGGTATTCTGAAATGAGGTATACTATAAGAATAGCGCAGATCTACAATACTTGTGTTACTTTGAGGATAAAAAAATGAATCAGACAAAACGAATCGCCGCGCTGCTGCTGACCGCGGTTCTGGCGATGGGAATGTTGACCGGATGCAAGGACACCATGACCTCGGTTGCACGCAAGGTCATAGGCGGCTCGGACGAGGTTCAGGAAGAGGACACCACCAAGTGGGCAGACCCGACGGGGCAGGAGCTGATGCTGGAGGGCATCACGGATGCTTCCGCCAAGTATACCTCCGCAGTCGTGAACGGAAGCCTGAACATCGTCTTTAACGGCATCTGGACACGCAAGACCGATTACTTCAGTGTTCCGGGCGGAACGCTGACCATCTCGGGCTATGGCGCGGCGGAAGGCACGCAGAAGTTTAAGATCGCCGTCTGGCAGAAGGTGGACGGCGGCACACAGTATGTGCCGGACAGCACTTATTACTTCAAGACCGACGGCACGAATTATAGCTGCGTCGTTTCCGGTCTTGACCCGAACGCCAGCTATCGGCTGACGATCTCCTATGATTCCAGCCGCTATTATCTTTATGGCGGTCTGAAGGTGGAGGGGATCGGCTGATGAATACCCAGACGAAAAATTCACTGCTGTTATTGCTCTGCTCTTTTATCTGGGGCACGGCGTTTGTGGCACAGAGCGTCGGCGCGGGAATGGGCGCGTACTCGTTTCTTGCCGGAAGAAGCTGGCTGGCGGTGGCCGTTCTGCTGCCGACGGTCCATGTCTTCGACGCGATCCGCCGCAAGCAGGGTTCGTCTTATGGCTGGCCGAAGGGCGAGGAGAAAAAGACCCTGCTGAAAGCAAGCCTGATCTGCGGGACGTTCCTGTTCGCGGCTTCGGCAGCACAGCAGATCGGCATCACGCTCAACCCGAATTCCACCGCAAAGGCGGCTTTTCTGACCGCGATGTATGTGGTGCTTGTTCCGGTGTTCGGGCTGGCATTGGGACGGAAGAGCAGCCCCCAGCTCTGGATCAGCGTTGTCGTTTCGGTGGGCGGATTGTATCTGCTCTGCATGAAAAACGGCTTTGGCGGCGTTGAGATGAGCGATCTCGTCCTGCTGCTCTGCGCAGTGCTGTTCAGCTTCCAGATCCTGTCCATTGACCACTTTTCCCCGCAGGTAGACGGTGTTCGGCTGAGCCTGCTGCAATTTCTGGTGGTGGCGGTCGAAAGCAGTGCGGCGGCATTCCTGTTTGAGACGCCCAGCATTGCGGAGTTCGGGGAAAACGCGCTCCCCATCCTGTACTGTGGTGTGTTTTCCAGCGGTGTGGCTTACACGCTCCAGATCGTCGGACAGCGTGATCTGCATCCGGCGATCGCAAGCCTTATCATGTGTATGGAGAGCGTATTCAGCGCACTGGGCGGCTGGATGATTTTACATCAGAGCCTTTCGGCACGGGAAAGTGTGGGCTGTGCCCTGATTTTTGCCGCTGTCGTTCTGGCGCAGCTTCCGGTGGAGGAATGGCTAAAATGCCGCAAAGCGTCATGATCCGGACGGTGGGCGGCATCACTTATGAGGTCACCCGCAAGAAGGTGAAAAAACTGAACCTTCGGATCCGCTCCGATGGCTCAGTTGCGGTAAGCATCCCGCAGCGAACGGCATGGGAGACGGCTGACAGCTTTGTGGAAAAGCGGATGGACTGGATCCTTGAAGCGCAGGCGAGGACAAGAACCCGCGCCGAGCAGGAAAACAGTCAGGAGCTTCCGTCCAAAGCGGAAGCACTGGCACATTTCACCGCCATGAGCGAGCAGGTCTTTCCGGCGTTTGTCGAGGTTCTGAACGGTCAGAAGCCCACCATCAAGGTGCGTGATATGAGCAGCAGGTGGGGTGTCTGCTGTATGTCGAAGCGGCAGATCACCTTTGCGCTTCAGCTGTACAATATGCCTGCGGCGGCTCAGATCTATGTGGTAGTACATGAGTACTGCCATTTTCTTGTGCCGAATCACAGCAGGGCGTTCTGGGCGGAGGTGGAAAAGCTTCTGCCGGACTGGAAAGCCCGAAGAGAATTGTTGAAATAGGGAGGGAAAGTACCCTTGTCGAACGAAAAAACATCCGGCGCGGACAAATACAGCAAGCTTGCCGGAAATACCCTGATCTTTGCGATCTCCAGCTTCTCGTCGAAGCTGCTGACCCTCATCGTCCAGCCGTTTCTGACCTATGCGATGGCGGAAATCTCCGATCTTGGTCTGGCGAAGATCCTGAGTCAATACGCAAATCTGCTGATCCCGTTTGTCTCGATGGGCATGTCCAACGCCATCATCCGGTTTGGTCTGGACAAAGGCAACAGCGAAAAGCAGGTCTTTACCAACGGAATGCTGACGATCCTGGGCGGCTTTGGTCTTCTGGTGATCTGCTGGCCGGTGGCGCGATATCTGCCGGATATGGCGCAGTACGGCTTCCTCATTTATATCTATGTTCTGATGAGCTGTCTGCGTACCCTCTGCACTCAGTTCGTCCGGAGTCGCCAGTGGAACAGGCTGGTCGCCGTGGACGGCATCCTGTGCACCTTTGCGACCCTGCTGTTCTATGTCATCTATCTGGTTGGCTTCCGGTGGGGTGCGAACGGCTACCTGCTCGCCATTATCAGCGGCGACCTGGTGAGCGTGCTCTTCCTCTGCGTGACGGGCAGGCTCTGGAATTTCGTCGAGCTGAAGGGGTTGAACAAGAACCTCTGGAAGCAGATGCTCAAGTTCTCGCTGCCGATGATCCCGGCACAGATCAGCTTTTGGATCATCAACGCATCCGATCTGTTTTTTGTCCGTGAGATGTGCGATGGCATCGACGGTCACAGCGGTGAAGCGTGGAGCGGTCTGCTCTCGACGGGCTACTTCCTGCCGACCATCCTGACGACACTGGGTCTGATTTTTTACGACGCATGGCAGTTGTCCGCCGTGACCGAGGAGGAGGGCAGAGCGGCGTTCTTCACCAAGATCTTCCGCACCTATTCCAGCGTGCTGTTCTGCTGTGCGGCGGGCATCATCTGGCTTTGCCGTCCGGTCATGCACGTCATGAAGTCGAACTATTACTACTCGTGGCACTTTGTGCCCTTCCTTGCGCTGGCGTCCACCTGCAGCTGCTTCAATCAGTTCTTGAACAGTGCCTATGTCGTCAATAAGAAATCCACCCACAGCCTGTGGACGATGCTTGCAGGTGCGGTGAGCAACTGCGTCATGAACTATTTCTTCATCCGCTGGTGGGGCGCGGTCGGCGCGACCTATGCGTCCTTCCTTGGCTTGGGCATCGTGTTCATCCTGCGCACAGTCGATGCGCACAGCATGATCGGCATGAGCATCCATCCGGTGCGTGTCGTCATCAATTTTGGCGTCCTTGCGGGAGAGGCTCTGCTCCTGCTGGCAGAGCCGCCGCTTTACGGTCTGTGGACGGGACTGATCACGCTGGGCGTTATCCTGTATAACTTTGCGGGTGTCTGGATGATGGCGCGTCTGCTGCTTCCGAAGCTTCTGGGTCGCCGTGGAAAGGCGATCGTCACTGCTGTGGATGGCTGGGTGAAGAGTAAGAAGAAATAAAGGAAAACCCTCTCCGTCATTGCTGCGCAATGCCACCTCTCCCAAAGGGAGAGGCAGGAACGTGCTTCTTGGCTCCCCCTTTGGGGGAGCTGGCGAGCGATAGCGAGACGGAGAGGGCTTTTTGCCGTCTCAAATACATTTTCTATTTTTTAGACAAAGGTTGGAGCTTCGGGTTGTGCATCTGTGCTGAATTTTTGGCGTTTTTTGGGACGTTCTTCGGGACAGAGAACGGGAAACGAAACGCTTTTTTACTTTAATTTGGTACAAAAGAAAGATACAACGCAGTTTTTGATGAGAAAATCCTCTTGATTTTCTGGATGCTTCTGGTATGATAAAGGCAGAGGAGCGTCGTACCGAAGCTCCCGAAACAGAGATCAAAGACCAAGGATCGAAAATAAGTTGCGATAAAAGGAGGCACTTATTATGGCATACAATGTTTCACGTCGTGATTTTATGAAATGCGCTGGCGTTACAGTTCTTGCGGTAGCGGCAGGCGGTCTCCTGGCTGGATGCGCAGGCGGCGGCACAGATGACGGAAAGACCTACGGCCAGAATGTGGCGACTACGGTCGGTAAAGTCAAGGTTACTTTGTTAGGTTATGAGCAGGATCCGATTGCTGGCATTGTTGGAAATTATAACAACAAGACGATGATTCAAATCTGCATCAATATTGAAAACAATTCGGATGAGACGATTCGGATGGGCAATACCACCGCTGATAAGCTGTCGGATATTATCAAGGCTATTTACAACAATGATTATGGCAGCTTGGCAGAAAGTGATTTTGCCATTACGGACAGCAACGGCAGAACGATTTATCATGCGGACATCGGTTATCGGACGGCATCGAGCGGAACCATCGACTTTGGCGTCCTTGGTGAGTTGGAGCCGGGTAAGACTGGCTGCATCAAAGCGTTTGCAATCGTTCCGAGCAACTGGGAGCAGCTTAAAATCAAGTACACGCCATACTTCTCAAAGAATGAGGCCCGTACATTTGTCCTGAAGCGTGCGAACAAAATCTGAGCTTAAAATCATCTGAAAATCAAAATCAAAAACGCCGCCCGGCGAGAGATTCAGCTGCATCTCGCCGGGCGGCATTTTTGTGTCAGTGATTCAGTTGTTTATCCAGCCAGTTCCCGATATCGGCAAAGACCTCGAGCTTGTTCGTCTCCACCAGCAGCTCGTGCCGTGCGCCGGGATAAAGCTTGAGCTGGATGTTCTTCACGCCGACGGCTTTCAGGCTTTCGATGGCACGCTTCACACCCTTGCCCTGTTCGCCTACAGGGTCGGCGTCACCCGCCAAAAAGAGCAGAGGAAGGTCTTTCGGCATCCGGTTCAGGAAATCGGAGTCGTACAGTCGGAGAATACCGGTGAACATGCTGTAATAGGCGTTCAGTGTGAAGGTGAACATACAGCGTTCGTCCGCACGGTATTTGTCCACTTCGGTCTGATCACGGTTGAGCCAGTCGTGGGGCGTTCGTCCTTCAAGCCCCTTGTTGTAACCGAGGAAGGACAGATTTTTGACGAGCGTGCTCCGGTGTTCCCAACCGAAAAACACAGCCAGCACCCGACAGACGGTCCGTGCCAGTGTGACAAGAGCTTTGGGCTGGAAGCCTGTGCCCATGAGGATTGCGCCATCCAGCTCTGTGCCGTATTCACAGAGGTATTGACGGGCATAGAATGACCCCATGCTGTGACCCAGCAGGAAATAGGGGACATCCGGATAGAGCTTCTTTGTCAGGTCGGTCATGGCGTGCAGATCATCCAGAACGGCACGGTTGCCGTCCGGCTCTGCGAAATAACCGTAGTCGTTCCTGGTGCGGATCGAACCACCGTGTCCCAGATGGTCGTTTCCGGTGACGAGGATGCCACGTGCGGCAAGATACTCCGCCAGCGGTTTGTAACGGTCGATGAATTCTACCATCCCGTGGGACAACTGAACGATGGCGCGTATCTCTCCGTCGGGCACGCAGCGGAAGGCGTGAAGCGTCCGCCCCGAAACAGTCGAGGGAAGGGTGAAGTCGATCATTTGGCTCATAGATGCGTCTCCTTGCGGGCGGCAGAATTACAGGCTGCTGATCTTGCGGCGGCATGCCGAACAGATGCAGTAGCCGTTGAACTGGACGGCGTCGGTGTCCACCTCGCCGCAGAAGTCACAGCTTCCGACAGGACGGTATTTCTTGAGGACGATGGTGTCGCTGTCCTGAACAAAGATCTCGAGCTTGCTGTCCTCGCCGAGGTGCATACTGGTGCGCAGCTCTTTGGGAAGGACGATTCGTCCGAGACCGTCAATGCCGCGGATGATACCGGTTGTTTTCATGATGCGCATTTCTCCTTTTTCATATACTCTTACGGGTCTGTTATGGCACGGGGGACGGTTTTCTTCCTGCACAGGTCTGTTTTTTGAAGCTGAGACAGGAAAATTGTGCCATCTCTTCCTGCTTAGTATACAAAATATTGCCGCATTCGTCAATGATTGCGGGCGTTTTCGACAAAATTGTGCTTTGAAAGCAAAGGCTTTGCAGAAAGGACGCGAAGAAACTTGCACTTTGGACCGAAGGATCAACACAGCAGGAATGTGATAGGAGCTTTCTGGGGGTTGACATAAAAAATGAACTTTGTTATACTCTTTTTTGCTCATCGGAGGGCTGTTTCAACGTAATTGAAAGGCCGGATAAGATGCCGCAGACTGCATTTCACGGAGGCTGTTGCTGGACGTAACAGAACAGCAGAGGAAGGAACGTGCAGAGAAACGCGATCTTGTCCGGTCTTTTTTCTGTGCAGAAGCAAAAAGGAGAACTTATGTCCAAGCAAAACATCCAATTGTCTGATCACTTTGATTATCCCCGCCTGATCCGGTTCGTGATGCCCTGCATCGGCACGATGCTGTTCACCTCCATCTACGGCATCGTCGATGGTCTGTGTGTCTCGAACTTTGTCGGCAAGACCGCCTTCGCGGCCGTCAACCTTATCATGCCGCTGCCCATGCTGATCGGTACGGTCGGCTTCATGCTGGGTACCGGCGGCAGTGCCATCGTCGGCATCACCCTTGGCGAAGGCGACGAAAAGAAGGCGAATCGCTTTTTCAGCCTTTTTGTCTGGACGGCATTTATCGTTGGTGTTGTCATGACGGTTGTCGGTCTGTTTATCGTCCGTCCGGTGGCTGTTCTGCTGGGCGCAAAAGGGGAAATGCTGGAATATGCCGTGACCTACGGCAGCATCCTGCTGGTGTCGATCCCGACCTTCATCTGGCAGAATATGTTCCAGAGCTTTTTTGTCACTGCGGAAAAGCCCCGACTGGGATTTGCGTTCACGGTAGGCGCAGGCTGCACGAATATCGTTCTGGATATCCTGATGGTGGGAGTCCTAAAATGGGGCGTTGCAGGTGCAGCCATTGCGACCCTTATCAGTCAGTTGGTTGGCGGCGTGCTGCCGGTATTCTACTTCCTCAATAAAAAGAACGACAGCCGTCTCCACCTTGTCAAGCCGAAGTTTGAGAGCTGCGTTCTGCTGAATGCCTGCATCAACGGTTCTTCGGAGTTGATGACGAACCTCTCCATGTCGCTGGTGAACATCCTCTACAACTATCAGCTCCTCCGCTTTGCGGGCGAGGATGGCGTTGCGGCATACGGCGTTATCATGTATGCGTCCTTCCTGTTCATAGCCGTATTCGTCGGCTATGCGGTCGGCAGCGCACCCATCGTCAGCTATCACTATGGCGCGCGGAATCACAAAGAGGTCAACAACCTCTATGGCAAAAGTCTGCGGCTGATCGGCGTGGTGGCAGTCGTGATGACGATCGCGTCGATGTTCATCATTCCGTATGTGGCGCGTATTTTTGTTGGCTACGATGAGGAGCTGCTGGCTCTCACCAGCAGGGCGTTCCGTCTGTATGCCATCAGCTTCTTTATTATGGGCTTCAATGTGTATGGTTCGTCCTTCTTCACTGCGCTGGGCGACGGTGTGACGAGTGCGCTGATCTCCTTCCTGCGGACACTGGTGTTTCAGGTCATTGCGGTTCTGGGGCTGCCTATCCTGCTGGGCGGGATCGACGGCGTATGGCTGGCTATCACCGCCGCAGAGCTGGCGGCCCTGGTCGTTACGATCTGCATGTTCGTAACAAAGGATAAGGTGTTTCATTACCGGAAGGTATAAATAAAAGTAGCGCAAGAACCCCATCGGAATGGTCGTTCCGATGGGGTTCGCTTTTGTGCTACAAGCGTGGCCTTGATTGATTCTTGCCTGCATCTGGTATATGCGAGAATAGAAAAAAGTCAAGAGTTTCGCACGAAAATTCATTTAATCGGCAAAATGAAACTCTCGAAGCTCACAGTTCCTGATGCCGAAAGCGGCGTACTCTTCATTCGTCATATCGTAGAAATAGGACTGAACAACACGGGCGATGCCGTTGTGAGCGACCAGAAGATAGGTCTTGTTGTCGGTCTTCAGCTCGTCGAGCAGATTGTAGAGCCGCTGGGCAAGCTGCATCATGCTTTCGCCGCCGTCATACCGGTCGGCAAAGTGGGTCTTGGAAATTTTGAACTCCTCACCATTGCGGGGCGTGCCCTCGTATTTGCCGAAGCACTGTTCCCGCAGGCGAGGTTCCTCCCGGGAAGGGATACCAGTGGCTTCGGCGATGGCTTTCGCCGTGTCGGCGGCACGGCTGAGTGGAGAGTACAGGATCTCGTCAATGGGGAGACTGCTGTTTTTGACGACCTCTCCGGTCTGCCTTGCCTGCTCACGCCCGTGCTCGGTCAGCGGGCTGTCGGTCATGCCGCAGATCTTGTTTTCGACGTTCCACACGGTCTCACCGTGACGGACAAAATAAAGGCTGTGCATTGAGTGCTCCTTTACAGCTTGTGCAGTTTGTGGTCGATCAGGGTCACGCTGTCGCCCTCCTGAATGGCAAGGGCAGTCAGCTCGGCATCCGGATAAGCGATGACCCGGCGGTCTCCGGCGATATCTTCCAACAGGACGTCACAGCAGACAGGCTGTCCCTCTTCCAGTTCTTCGCAGCCGTAGAGCTGCTCATCAATGCGCAGGACGCGGTAAGCTTCCATTGGCGGTCCCCCTTTTTGTTCGCTTATCCTTTATTATAAAGCGGCTGCAATTTTGCGTCAATGGTTCGCCTTGACATGACTGCCGGATTCTTGATAATATTAAACTATATTGCTGTTTTTGGTATCAGGGTAAAAAGGGAGAAAAACGTGAACATTACAGAATTGCGCTATCTGGTAGCCATTATGAAATGGGGGTCGGTGAGCGCGGCGGCAAAACAGTTGTATGCGGCGCAGCCCAACGTGAGCAAGGCTTTGAAAAACCTTGAGGAAGAATACGGTCTGCGGATCTTCGAGCGGTCATCCACGGGTATGATCCCGACCGAGCAGGGAAAGCATTTTATCGAGCAGGCGGAACGGGTGCTTGCCGAGGTCGATCGGCTGAATCAGGGGGTGCAGGAGGAACAAAGCCGCTGTGCGGAATTGCGGGTCATGCTCCCGCATGCGACCTACGCCTCGTATGCAGCGGTGGATTTTCTGGAGCAGACCGCCGATGTGGAGCAGCTTCGCATCCACATTCGGGAGGGCGGTTCGATCGAGGCATTGGATTTTGTTCTCCGGCGGGGGTATCACATCGCGCTGCTGCGGTATGCCATTGAGGATGACGAGCATTACAGCCATTACTGCGCCCGACGGGGGCTGAAAATGGAGCCTGTGATGGACTTTGAATATTACCTGCTGACGAATCGTGACGGTCCACTGGCAAAACGGGAGATCAAAGATTTGTCGGAGCTGGATCCGTACATGGAAGTGATGCACGACGACTTCCAGCTTCCGGGCGAGGACGGCGGTGATGGCTTGCACTGGCATATCAACGAGAATCGCTGTGTCCATGTGTATGAGCGGTGCAGCCAGTTTTCGATTTTGCAGCGGCTTCCGACGGCTTATATGTGGGCATCGCCGATGCCGAAAAAGGCGTTGGAGCAGTTCCATCTGGTGCTGAAAAAGTGCCCACCGCAGAAGCAGAAGATGCGGGATGTTCTGGTTTATCCGGACAAGGGCGGACTTCGTCCGGAAGAGCGGACGTTTATCGAGCTGCTCCATAAACAGGCGGCGCAAACGGTCAAGTGATGAAGTCGGCCTCCCCTCAAGGGGGGAGGCTTATTTGTTTCCGGAAAAATCAGACAGAAAAACCACGAAAGCGGGCAAAACAGGAAACTCTTTTGACAAAATGCACAAAAAAGACCGCAAAAGTTTGGGAGGGCGTGTTTTGAGTGGCGCTGAGAGCGACCAGATTTGAAAGCAAAGTGAAAAAGAAATGAAGATACGATGATTTGCGGGAACGAAAGCTCCGGAGAGCCGCCACACTATATGATTTTTGATATGACCGCTATTCCGGATAGATATTGTTCATTTTATGAAGAATGTGTTAACATGAGAGTAGAGATTGGATCACACAATCGGTGTGACCGATTGTGTGAATCAAAAAGGAGGTTTCTGATATGGTTAGTTTCTTACTATGTCTGGCGATCCTGATCGGAGGCTATTTCGTCTACGGCAAGATCGTTGACAACACATTCGGACCGGACGATCGTGAAACTCCTGCTGTTCGCATCAACGATGGCGTTGACTACGTTGTGATGCCGCAGTGGAAGCTGTTCCTCGTCCAACTGCTGAACATCGCGGGTCTTGGTCCGATCTTCGGCGCATTACAGGGTGCTCTGTGGGGACCTGTGGTGTTCCTGTGGATCACCTTTGGTACGATTTTTGCAGGCGGCGTCCACGATTACTTCTCCGGTATGATGAGCGAGCGCAATGATGGCGGCTCGATCGCAGAGATCACGGGTAAGTACCTTGGTCCGGTCATGCAGAACGTTATGCGTGTCTTCTCGGTCGTCCTGCTGATCATGGTCGGTACGGTTTTCGCCGTCGGTCCTGCGGGTCTGATCGTCACCCTGTGCAAGAATGGCGGCATGTCCGGCGTTCTGACGACCACCATGTTCTGGCTGGTCATCATCCTGGTTTACTACTTCATTGCGACCTTTATTTCCATTGATGCTGTCATTGGTAAGATTTATCCTGTGTTTGGCGTCTGCCTGATCATCATGGCAGTCGGCGTTATCTTTGGTATCTTCACCAATCCCGCTTATACCATCCCCGAGATCTGGGATCACTTCGGCAGCATGCACCCCTCTGGAACTCCGATCTGGAGCTTCATGTTCATCACGGTTGCATGCGGCGCGATTTCCGGCTTCCATTCCACTCAGTCGCCTCTGATGGCTCGCTGCATGAAGAGTGAGAAGCAGGGTCACTTCGTATTCTACGGCGCAATGGTCTGTGAAGGCGTGATCGCTCTGATTTGGGCTACAGCCGGTTGCTCTCTGTATGAGATCACTGGCGGTCTGAACACGGGTCTGGCGGCTGCTCTGGCAGAGGGTCAGTCCGCTGCGATTTATGATGTCTGCTCCAAGACGATGGGCGGTGTTGGCATTGCGCTGGCAATGATTGGCGTTGTTGTCTGCCCCATCACTTCCGGCGATACCGCGTTCCGTTCGGCTCGTCTGACGTTGGCGGACTGGTTCAAGATCGATCAGGACAGCTACGCAAACCGCCTGAAGCTCTGCATCCCCGTTCTGGGTGTCGGTGCTTTCCTTGGCATCGGCAATGCGCTGGGCTTCATCAACTACACCGTGATCTGGCGTTACTTCAGCTGGACGAACCAGACTCTGGCAATGATCGTCCTGTGGGCTGCTTCCATGTACTTGTTCCAGGAGAAGAAGAATTACTGGATCACCGCAGTTCCTGCAACCTTCATGAGCGCGGTCTCCGCTACTTACTTCATCCTCGCTCCCGAGTGCTTGGGTGGTCTGCTGAACTCCAAGACAGCAGAGGGTGCTACCGTTTACAACACGGCTGTCGCATATCCGGTCGGCGTCATCTTCGCTATTGCAATGCTGGTTCTGTTCCTCCATGCGACCAAGAAGCACACCGCAAAGAAAGCCGCATAAACAAAATGTTGTGTGAGCGTTTCGCTTGAATCCCTGAATCGGCTGCTGCCAACCCAGCAGCCGATTTTTTATTCTGAAAGGCTCTTGCAATTTTGCTTCTGTGGTGGGAAAATGAAAACAACGAATCGAAGAAGAAGGGATATTGTATGTTCTTCAAACCTGCACAGCTTGGTCTCGCACATCTGGACGCTCCGGAGCTTGAGGCAGACAAAAAAGCCTGCAAAAAAATCGGTCCGTGCGGTGTCGGAAAAAAGGCACTTTACCTGAACAGCTTCTACATCGACCGACGGTATTATCTGCCGTACAGCAGCATCAGCCGTGTGTTCAAGCGGGTCGCCATGAGTGAGGGCGGCTTTTCGGGCAAGGGGGCATTCGCTTCGATGCCGTATCTGGTGGTCGAGTACGACGGCGGCAAGCAGAAGCAGTGTAACTTCAAGGACGAGCGGGACGTGGACGCGCTTCTGGAACTGCTGGCTAAGACTCAGCCGCAGATCCGGCTGCTGAGTGCGGAAGGCGAACAGACCCTCCAGAAAAAAGAAGAGGAAAAAGCAGCCCGAAAACTTCCGGAGCTGTCCAGGGATGCAAAGCATACCGTGACGGTTCTGACCCGCGCAAAGGAATATCTGGATGCAAAGCCGGAGCTGGCTCAGGAGCTGAGTCAGGCCGAGCGTCGGAAACGTGCCCAGCTTCAAAGCAAGCCTGTTTATAAATATGTCGCTCTTATCATCAGCCTGTTCGGTATCGTGGCTGCGGCATATGGAATCCATTCGCTGTTGACTCATACCGGAAGCTATGGCATTTACTTTGCGTTGTTTGGATTTGCGGCCATCTTCCTGTTCTCGAGCTATAACATGATGCCGACGGCACGGAACAACCACAAGGCCATCATGAACCGTGCAGACAAGGCGGAAAAAGCCGTCGCCGACTATGTGAAGAAGTACCCGCAGGGCACATTCCCTGTGCCGGAACAGTACGCACACCCGATGGTGCTCAAGCGGATGATCGACGCAGTTGAGGAAGGCCAGGCTGTGACTGTGCCGGAAGCACTGGAAACCGTCAAGAACCGCCTCAAGGCCGTCAACGCCGATGTGGAAGTCGAACAGGAAGAGTTCGACGAGATCGTTCAGATCAAGGCAATGTTCCTGAACCACGACTACCAGTAAAATCAAAATATGCAAAAAGGGCAGATGCTGCGAGATGCGGCATCTGCCCTTTTATCGTTGAATGATTTATGCGGTCTGATGCTGTACTGGATCTTTGAAAATTTTCATGGACTGCTTGTAGCAGTGAATAAAGTAGATGATCTCTGCAAGGGCGGTTAGCGACCAGGAGCAGGGATAGAGCAGGTAGAGAGACGGGATAGTGTGGAAGTATGCAAAGATGGTATAGACCCAGATGACACGGAACACACACGAACCCAGAATGACGATGATGGTCGGCACGACGGTCTTGCCCAGACCGCGGGAAGCCGCAATGGTGCAGTCCATGAAGGCCGAGACGCAGTAGGCAAGTGCCATGACCTGCACACGCTTCATACCTGCGTCGATGACGGCAGCTTCGGTGGTGAAAAGAGCGAGGAAGCTTCGACCAAACAGGAAGAGTGAGCCGCCCAGCACCAGACCGACTCCGAACGAGTACGCAAGACTGATGAAATAGCTTTTCTTTACACGGTCAACCTTGCCGGCACCGTAGTTCTGGCTCATAAAGCTTGCACAAGCCATGTAGAAAGCGGCCATTGCGTCGTAGATCATGTTGTCGGCGTTGGCGGCGGCGGAGTTTCCCTTTACCATCAGAGAATCGAAGGAGTTGACGCCCGCCTGAATGAAGAGGTTTGCGATGGCGAAGATGGCGTTCTGGAAGCCTGCGGGAAGACCCAGAGCAAGGATGCTTTTCGTCATGGTGGGGTCAAGACGGATGGCTTTGAAATCCAGTGCGTAGCAATCCTGAACCTTTGTCAGAGCGTGGAGGATGAGTCCGGCGGAAACGCACTGGCTCAGTGCGCTTGCCAAGGCAACACCTGTAACATCCATCTTGCAGACGATGACAAAAAACAGGTTGAGAATGATGTTCAGGATCCCTGCGAGGGACAGGTACAGCAAGGGCTTTTTCGTTTCGCCGATGGAGCTGAAAACGGCGTTGCCAAAGTTATACAGTGCGAGGGCAGGCATGCCGAGGAAATAGACCCGCAGATATAAGATCGCACCCGGAAGCAGATCGTCCTTGGTATTCAACAGGCGGAGCAGTGCGGGTGAACCAAGCAGACCGACCAACAACAGAATGATGCCCGCAATGGCACTGATAACGATTGCCGAGTGAACGGTTTTGTGTACGTCGTCCGGATGCCGCGCGCCGTAGAAACGGGCGACCAGAACATTGATGCCGTTGCTCAGACCGATGAGAAATCCGGTGAACAGGGTGACGAAGATGCTGGTCGATCCGACCGCACCCAATGCCGTCGAGCCTGCGAACCGGCCGACCACCGCCACATCGGACATGTTGAACAGTACTTGCAGCAGGTTCGACAGAGCCAGCGGCAGACTGACGAGCAGGATCTGCTTTGCCAGCGAGCCTTCCGTCATAGTTTTTGCAGATGATTTCATATTCCTTTTCCTTTTTCCTAAATCCAGAACATGCCCGCGCACACCGGGGCACCTGCTCTATTATAAAGCGGATTTAGGGTTTTGCAAGATAAAAAATGGAAAACAAAAAGCACCGCATCTTTTCAGACGCGGTGCTTGGTGCGACCGGGAGGATTCGAACCTCTGACCTTCCGGGTCGGAGCCGAACGCTCTATCCAACTGAGCTACGATCGCACAAGTAACTGATGAATCAGTACAATATAGTATAGCACAGACGGAGCAAAAAAGCAAATGAAATTATTCGGCGGATTCCCTCAAATTTTGCGGTTCTTAAGCCAGATGCGGTACAGACCGTCGGAGATGAGCGTTTCCCGATAGTGAATGGGAGTGCGGCAGGCTTCTCGAATGGAACGCGGCAAATTTCCGGTTGCGAAGAATTTTGTCTCCGCACCAAGCTCAGCACAGAAACGGTCGGCAAGACCGTCCAGAAGCCCGGCTGTTCCCAACACAAAACCGTTTTGCAGGCAGGCAGAGGTGTTTTTTCCTAAAACGGAAGTGGGAGCGGACGAGGAGAGATCAATTTGTGGAAGCTGGGCGGTATTCTGCACTAATGCGGTCAATGAGAGCTGAGGACCAGGAAGAATGACGCCGCCCACAAGCTCCTGTCTGGCGTTGACAGCCATAATGGAGATCGCAGTATCCGCAGAGATGACCGCCAACGGTCCGACGCACTCGGAGAGCGCGGCAACTGCGCCGCAGAGAAGCTCTGCGCCCAACTGGGCAGGATTGTCGAGACGAAGTTTGATGCCGCTTTTCAGCCCGGGACCGACCGTCAGGATGCGGATGTTGCAGAGCATTTTCAAGGCAGCCAATACCCGTCCGGACAGTGCAGGAACAACACTGCCGAGGATGCCGCTTTCGATCTGCTCAGGGGATGCGCCGTGCAGAGTGAGAAGATTCAGCAAGCGAAGAGCATATTCATCAACAGTAGCGGCAGCATCGGAATGAAGTTGTCCGCAAAATTGAAGGGTATCATGTTCGTATCCGCCGACTGTGATATGAGTGTTGCCGATGTTGACTGTCAGAATCATCTGAGCGAGCCTCCTTTGACTTATGACTTATAATGTAGTTATAATATATAACAGCTCGCCAAAAACTGCAAGAAGATTTGACTTTTCAAAAAATATGAAGAAAAACGGAAAAAAGTGTTGACAAGGGGGGCGAGGTGTGGTATTATACTCGAGCACCAAGTGCGGCGACAAAGAATGACTTCTGAGTCACTGCGGAGAAGCGTAACGAAAGAACCA
>CAVEGP010000009.1:0-42139 GCA_963615155.1 Bacteroides uniformis
CCATTCTGGCAACTTCGTGGTAGCTGGCGGATTCCGCAGGCTCCGCAGGTGGAACGGTCACGCCCTCCGCTGCGGCCAGAGCGTCATACATCTGGCAGGCAAGCTCCGCACTGCCTTCGCTGTATCGGGCGATCAGAGCGTGGGCGTAGGTGATCAGCGCAGTGGAATCCGTTGTGCCGTTCCGGTCAAGGAACTCCCGTATCTGCTGGGCCGCTTTTTGATTCAGCCGGGATAGACGGGATATGTACTCATTCCATGTTTTCGCTGAAACTGTCATCTTCCATCTCCATCAAAAGCTGCTGCCCCCGCACCCGCTGCTCCTGTGCCTTGATCCGCCGGATGTCTGCCTGGTCGAAGCCAATCATCTCGAGAAAGGTGTCCGTGCTGGCAAATTCCTTTCGGGCAGAAGCGATCTTGATCGCGGCGTCCGCAGTGACGGATACGCTCGGCATGGCCGGGTTCTTGAAATGGGCGATGACGCTAGTCTCTTCCTCCGTCAGCTCGTCCAAAGACGCGTTTCGGGCGATAGCCTGCGCCATGCACGCTATGGTTTTCAAGGCGTCGCCGTTTCCGGTGTTGAGCTGTTGAGCCATAAGCACCAATGTCTGGCTCTGAGCAAGGATGGCGTCGCTGCTGGACGGATTAGCGTCGTTCACCACACCTACATCGGTTACAGTCAGACCGGTAGCAGCTGCGAACTGGGTTGCTGTCATCCGCATCTTCTCAACATGGGGCGAAAGACTGCCCTGCGACAGCTGACCGAAGGTGGGAGTCTCGCCGGTGTCGGGGTTTGTGGTAGCCGCAAGGATCGCGCCGACGTACTGTTTGAATTTGTCTGAGCCAATGGCGTCGAACTGCTCGTCAGTCACGCCGAGAATATATTTCTGCGGCGTGGTGTCAAATTCCAGAGCGATGGTGGCATTGGCGACGATCCGAACGTAATCGTCGATCAGGGAGCGGATAGCTCTTTTCAACCGGGAGCGGCCAAAAGGCTTGCTGTTGGTGGCGTTCCAGATCAGCGGCTCCATCAGTGGTCTGCCCATTCGGTGCGGATTTCGTTCCGCCGTCCAGATGCTTCCGACACGGTTCAACACGATCAGGTCATTATCCGTGTAGAAGTTGACGACAGACGGAGTCCACTTGCCTTCGTCCTTTTCGTCTTTCATGCTGTCGATGATGGCAAGACCGCAGTCGATTCGACCTTTTTCACCATTCCAGAGGGCAGACGCCGCGGAAGGTGAGTGAAACCGAATCTTACAGCCGATGACATTATCTGCCGACAGAGTGGCGAATACGCATCCGTATTTCAGCTCATCCCGACAGGCTTTGGCGTACTCAGCTACAAGGCGGTTGTTTGAAATCAGCCGGGAAAGGCTGTCCAGGCTGCCGTTGCTACTGACAAAGCCGTCAAACATGCTGCGGGCGGCAAGTACGTCCACAGCTTTCTGCCCCCAGTTACAGCCAACTTCCAGCTTTCTCAGCCCGTCCGGCAGAGCAATGCCAAGATTGACATCATTCAGGGTCACGTGCCCTTCGTAGTATTTATCTTTGGTTTCGTTTCGGCTCTGATGCCACGAAAAAGCTTCAGCCAGATCATTGAGCTGCTGTTGCTCTTCTGCGGTCAGCCCTGCCACGTAACCGAAATTCAGGGTCGTTATCATGAGTCTCCTTTCAGCCGATCCGCATTTTGCGGGTCGGATCACGTTTGCAGGTTTTCACGCCCCACAGAGCCAGCGCGCAGGCTTCCACTGGCAGACTGTTCTCGCCGCCAAAGGCAAACCCGCCGCCGACCGGACGCTTGACCGTGGTGATCGCGCTTTCATTCAGGTACTCCTGCGGTCGATACCACGTCAAAGTTCCCTCGTTGATGCCGTTTGTGAAACAACTGACCGCGGCGATCACGTCTTTGGCAGAGGGGCGGACGACCGAAAGTTTCGACTTCCACGTGTCCTTGATTCGTTCCACCAAAACGTCCACGCCATTCCGTCCGTCGATGACTACACAGCCCGCTTTGCCGTATCGAGCGTTCAGCCAGTCAGCCAGCCATGTCAGACCACGACCTGTGGGTTGAAGGTCGATCAGGGAGACCCGGGCAGGACCCTCTTTCGGGAGAACCGCTCCGCATAGACAGACCGTGCTACCGTCAGCAGAGAACTTGACGCCGTAAGCGGTTTTCCCTTCGGGCTTTTCTTCGTCGCTGGCGCAGGCTGCCCACGCTTTGCGGTCAATGGCATAATCTACATTTTCGGCGGCTTCCGGACTCCACCAACCCAGCCGTTCCCGAGCGAAGGTGTCCGGATCGAGCTGTTCAGACTCGCCCTCAATGGTAGAGAATTGGATTCGACGCCCCAGAGCGGGGTTTGCAGCCGCCCAGCGTGCGGGATCCTTGACATCGCCAATCTCTGCTACCGAGAATTCAAACCAGGCGGCTTTTTTCGCGTCACCGTTCAGCGCACGTTTGCGCAGCGCACGAAACACCGTACCAACAGCATCCGGACCCGGAGGTGTTCCGACATAGATGGTCTGGGGATTCAGGCTGGCGGAAATCGCCGGCAGGAAAGAGCCTTGCGCCGTTTCGTCCAGCTCCTGCGCTTCGTCAAAGATCAGGAGGTCTCCGTGCTGACCACGACCGCCGTTGCGGGTTCTTGCAAGGAACTTGATGCGTGCGCCGGACTTCAGGATGATCTGCTCCCGACCCAGCGCGGTCTTGATCTCCGCGACCTTATTCCGAAGCCTTGGTCCTTCAAAGAAGCTCCGCATCTCCTCGAACGTCTCGGTTGCGGTCTTTTGAAGATGCGCTGTGTAGATGACGGTCTCGTTGAACATGAGCATTCCCGCCTCAGCTCGACCTTGTACCAGCAGACTTTTTCCGTTCTGTCGGGGGACGCTGCCGCCGCAGGTAGGGGCAGCCCATTTCCCGGCGGGTGACCGCCCCATCCAGTCGGCAATGATGTCGCCCTGCCACGGGTCGAGCAGAGTGCCGCCGGCATGGAGAATCCGGACAGCATCGCCGCCGTCAGTGGTGCGGTACTCAGGAGCGACTCTTTCGGACGGCTCCTGGCTTCCCATCAGCTTCCCGCTTTTCGAGGATCTTGCTGATCTCGTCGCCATCGTCCTTCACCCCCTCAATCTCTTCGATTTCCCGAATGGTTTCCCGGTATTGCTTGGTCAGGGCAGGCAGTGCCCGACAATCCTCGCAGGTGTCGATATTGGAAGCCAGAATCGTCGCTAACTGCTTCAGCTGCTCCAAGCGAGTACCTTTTGCCGTGATACTTTTCATGGTTGCCACGCTCTGGCACCCCCCTTCAAAATTTCCCTGTGTGTAAATCGGCGATGGACAGCAAGGGGTTGCCTAGGTCGAGGAGGGGGGTCCTCCCCCCCTGCCTACCACTCTCCATCACGTACCTGCGGGATTTTTTTTACTCCTGCCCCGTTTTTGGGCTGTTTTTGCTCAATTTTTGCCCCTTTTTGCACATTGCAGAAATAATGCGCCGCTTGCAGGTTGTTCCAATCCTCAGCCGCCGCTCGGGGCGAAGCGTAGCCGAATTGTTTCCAGCGGGCGATAGGCTTGATTTCATCCACAACAAACGAAAGCGGATGCTCCGCATCTGATGGCTCGTCGTAATGAATCGGACCGAAACGACCGCGACAAATGCCGCATTCGCAGTTCATAGCTTTCAGCCTTGCCCGATGTTTTCGCCGCAACGAGCCGTTTGCGTATCTGGGATTGGTCACGTTGCGCGCTCCTTCCGCTGTTCGTGCCATAAGCAAGAGCATCTCACACGAAGTCTTTCTGCCTTGTGTCCAAAGACAAAGCGTCCGTCAGCATGGTGTCCCCGGGGTTATTCCACGCCACCGGTCTTTCCATGGAGGGGCAGGGTATCTTTTACCCCCTGGGTACAAAAAAGCCGCCCCGGTGAACCGGAACGGCAGAAATATTAAAAAAATAAGCGGCTCGGACACGGGTATGAAGGAGCCGCTGCAACCGGAACTTTCGCAGCCGGATGCCCTGCTAGACAAACTTGCTGCGCCCACGCCGCTCGTTTGCCGATGGTACCGCCTTTCGGAATTGAACCCTCCGTGGCTACTCCCACGAATGCGCTCCGCTTGCGCCAGGGCGGCATATAAAAACCAGCGTGTTTCCACACTGGAAGGTTGACGCACATCCCGCTGGGGATGAAGGTAAGGAAACAACCCAGCTAGGGATTTCCGGTGTTCCGCTTGTGTCGCAACGGTGAAGCCCAGAGCAGGAGGTAGACCCTGCAACCGCTGCGCCGTCCGGATGACTTGTCGGGTCATGCGTCAGGCTGTCCCGCATACGGTGTTTGCGGTTTTGGCACTCAGGGATGGATTCGAACCACCAACGAGCGGTTTTGGAGACCGCTGTTCTTCCAATTGAGCTACCCGAGTATAGAAGCAGTCCGCAAGGCGGTGGGGGAAAAGCCTGTGCCTACGGACAGCACAGGGAAAAGTAGGAACGTCTTGGAGACTGCTGATAAGCGTCTCCCGCTTTCGGCGGTTTCGCTTATACTGATTTTAGCAGATTATTCCCGTGTTCGGGAGTGTTGGGCGGTTCCAAATTTAGAGTCGCTTTCTTGTTCATTCTGTACAACTTGCACAGAGCTAAGCTCGTCCCAGATTTCAACCAACATTGCGCAGCCACGGTTGATTCTGGTTCGCACAACATCCGGACCGGACAGCCCGGCGTCAGCGGCGATTTTCTCTTGTGTCTTGCCCTCGACATAGAACTCCACGATTGCGCAAGCGCACTCGACGCTCGTTGTCAGCGAGTACGCCCGCCGGATCGCTTCAATGCGGAGGCGGCACAGATCGGTTTCCATCTGCCGCAACCGCCGCTGTTCGTCCGTGATTTCTCCCGCGCCGATTCCAATCTTGTCGCCCGTGCCGGAGTTTGCTGGCATTCCGGTCATGCTGGGGGTGGTCTTTGTCGCAAGGTTTTTGAGCTGCACGATCTTCGCACGCTGTTTTTCAACCGCCTTTGCGTCGTCTCTGCATTTTTGAAACCACGCCTTGACGGCTTTGTAGCCCGCCGGGGTTGGGTCTGTGCTGCTTTCCGGTGTCCATGTGCGGATCATAAATTCGACTCCTTTAAGATTGACAAATATTTTTGTATTTGTTATAATGCGGATAGGGAGGGGTGATCAGGTGAAAAGCTACTCATCGAGGGAAGTGATCCGGATGCTGAAAACGGACGGCTGGTATGAAGTGAACTGTGTCGGGAGTCACCATCAGTTCAAGCATCCGACAAAACCCGGACGTGTAACCGTCAAAGATCCGGACAAGGACATCCCGAGACCGACACTGAACCGGATCGAGCAGCAGTCGGGTCTGAAATTCAGGTAAGCAGGCATTTTTTGACAGGAGAGTGTGAGCATGAAAAAGAAGAATCTTCCGGACAGGTATTTTTATCCTGCCGTGTTTATTTACGAAGAAGGTCAGGAGATTGCAGTCGATTTTCCCGATCTGGGCGTTGCGACCAGCGGAACGACCGAAGACGATGCGCTTCTTTCCGCTCGGGAGCTTCTGGGCTGTGTGATGTGCGGTCTGGAGGAGGACGGCGAACCCATCCCGGAGCCTTCCTCGCTTGCATCGTTCGCCCCGAAAGAGAATGAACGGGTCGTCCTTGTCGACACCTATATGCCGTCGGTACGGCTGGCAAGCGTGAATCGTTCGGTCAACCGGACGGTGACGCTCCCTGCGTGGCTGAACGCTGCGGCGTTGGAACGAAACGTCAATTTCAGTCAGGTCTTGCAGGATGCGTTGAAGAATCAGCTTCATCTTGCGTGAATCACGAGCCTTGCCGGATATTCGGCAGGGCTTTTTTTGTTGGCATCTTCCTTTCGGCAGAGGCGGAGCCGCAAGTAGTCGCGTCCGATTAGCATGCTCACGGGGTCTCGTCCTCCATTTCCGTGATCGTGATTTCTGCCCTGGGATTCTTTCGGTCTATCTCCACCCTGCTGCCGTCGTGGGCGGCAACGATCCTGCTGTTATCGTCCGCCAGAACACCGGCGTGAACCAGAATGTCGGTGGTCGCTTCGATCAGGTTCGCAAGGTCCACCCGGCGGGCGGTTGCCATGTAATAAACGCAGCACACGTTTAGACGGGCAGAAATAGGGCTGTACGGGGTTTTAATTTGAGACGATACTTTTCTCTTTGGTAATCCACAAACGCCTTGCTAGGGGCTATAAACGGCGTTCTCCTGCCGTATCCCGTGCCCTTGTACAAAATCCGCTGGCTGTTCTTCTTTGTGACGGGGTTGCCGTAGAGAATGATCTTTATCTGTCAGCACCTCCATTCGCTCCCATGTATCTCTTCCTTCCACGGTTCCGATGCCTGTCCTCGCTGCTGTAATGGTAAACCTTGCCGGAGTCAAGCATCCGCTTTGTGTAGTCCGCCTCTGCCGCTCTCTCTGCCCGCCATGCCGTGTATCGCTCGCAATGGTCATGGCAGGCAGGGTGGCGGTCAGGGCAGTCCCTGCAAGGGTTTGCCTTTTCCATTCAACCACCCCCTTTCTCTTTCGAGCCCAGCCGTTTGAGGCTCTGCTCCAGCGATGTGTCTTTCAGCCAGTTGTTCCCGGAAGGTTCCTTTCGGTCAACTCGCTGGTTCAGCCCCGCTCCGCTGGGGTGGGTGAGTCGGTACTCTTCCACGGTCTTGATGCCTTGCGTCTCAGCTTCCAGCAGAGCCTTGCGGACATACGCCCAGCTGCGTCCTCCGGTGTCGCTGCACTTGTAGATGATCTCCCGTACCAGATCCTCGCCCATCCGGTCAGTGTATCCAGCCAGCTCCTCTTTTGCCTTTTTGCCAAGCCTTCCGATATGCGTCCTGAATTCTCCTTCCAAGGAGGGGGTCGTCGTCGTCGTCACGCAGGAGTCTGAGTCGTCTTTAGACGACGAAGACGACGACTTAGATACAGATACAGACTCAGATACAGATACAGACTCAGATACAGATACAGACTCAGATACAGATACAGACTCAGATACAGATACAGACTCAGATACAGATACAGACTCAGATACAGATACAGACTCAGATACAGATAAGGTATCTTTCGTATCGTTTTGTATACGGTCGTATACGGTCGTATCTTTCGTATTCGGGTCTATTTTGCGGTTTTCAGCGTTGCTCCATCGTTTATTTACGTTGCGTCTGTTTTGCTCCGCACGTTCTTCCATCTTCTGGGCGTTCATTTCGTCAAAAGCTTTCACCGTTTTCCACATCATACGCATAGAACGATCTGTGAAATCTGGTTCTAATCCATTTTCGACATATTGGGCATAAGCCCGCACAAACTGTCCAAATTCTTCATCCGTCAACTCTTCCATCGTGTGGACATGCTCTAGAAGCAGGATGAAACTGCTTCTTTTTTTCATCGCCATTCTTCACCTCCTTTGCACGCCCGTATAGCCAGATAGCGCAGCTGTTGCATCATTTAGAACGGGAGATCGTCGGCGAATTCGTCAACAAGCGCATCGTCGGTTGTGGTCTGAGCAGGGGAGGGAACAGTCGGCGAGTCGAAGGGTGTCGCACCTTCCGCAGGGACTAATTCCGGCGGCTCTGAGGGGTGGCTCTGCGTTGAGATGTCAATCACGTTCTGAAGCCACCGGAATTGTACTAGCCCGCCGGGCTGAACGTCGATGGCGTCCACCGAATAATACGTTTTGCCGTTGTATTCACGTTGCTTGAGTGCTCTTGCGAAAACCGTGACATAATCGCCTTTTTGGAGCATTCCATCCCACTGCTCGATGCCATTCCAGAGGTCGGCATCAACGAAAAAGCTTTCCCAGTTCCCATCATCCTTCTTGACGCTGTAAGCTCTCAGATTCAACCGAAGCAGCTGCTTCTGTCCGGCGTTCCGAATCTCCGGATCACGAGTGATTTCTCCATGCAGCATCACGCCGCTTGACGTCTTAATCAGCATTCTGCTTCACCTCTGAACGGATCGTCCTCATTGTCCGCAGGCTCTTCAATGGCAAGGGCGTCCGGCTGTTCGCTTGCCGCCCGGATGCGGGTCCAGCTTGGAGCGTCGGGATTGATCTCCTGAGCCGTTCCCTCTGCGTCGATATGTACAGGAATCTCGCTTTCGTCGTACAGAGAGCCAAACGTGGTCGGGAACGCCTCACGAAGGGCGTGGACAAGGGCAACCTTGCGAATCATCGTTGCCTTTTTGCTCGCCCAGAGGGATTTACCCGTGTCGTATTCACCGAGCTTGACCTCTTCATAGCTCGGGCGGGAGCGGTCCTTGCGGTAGACCTTCGCCCAGCCGCCCAGCAGCTCCTCGCCCTCAAAGACGAATGAGCCTTCACGGTGGTAAATCTCACCCATCTCCCGATCGAGAACTACAACTCCCGCTTCAAATCCGTCATACTGCGTGTGGCGTTCTGCCATTTGTAAATAGCAGTTTTTGCCCAGAACGATGGTGCTTGCGGCGGAATCGTTCTTGTTGTCGTAATGGATCAGGTACGCCTCTTTTGTGAAAGGGTTCAAGTGGTACGCTTTGCACGTCTCGAGAAAAATCTTACACTCCGTATCAGTCGCTTTCGGTTCGATGAAATTCCGGATGTCGGCGAAGCTGACGGTGAGATGTTGACCGTCCATCGCTTCGATCTCAACCGGAACGGATGCGCTTGCGGCCTGTAAGGCGGTGGACTGCTGTGCGGATTTCTGAAGCCCGGCGACACGGGTTGCGGTGGTGGTGACGGTGGCGGCAGGTGCGCCATTGTGATTGAATGCCATAATATGTACCTCCTAATTTTACTTAACGGAGCCGTAGCGGAAACCACGCTGCGCAGCTCCTTTTTTAAACCATTCGATATCGTCTTTCGTGAACTCTACCCAGAAGCGGTACTTCTTCCGCTCTGGTTCTGCGAATGCCTGCAAGCTCTCGAAATCCATCCGTCCGTCGGATGTGATAAAGGCGTTGGCCCGCGATGCCTGAGCCGCTTCAGCGGCGATCTGACGTTCGTCCTCGCTGAGTGGGATAATAATCGGAGCGGCGGCTTTGACACGCTCTGCGGCTTCTCTCTCAGCTTCTGCCAGCCGCAGATCCTCACGAGCCTTACGCCGCCGGGCGCATTCCTGCAAAGCGTCATTGACGCAGAGGTTCTTCAAATACTCAACCGTGCAGACCTCTGTATCCTCACCGCAGGTGTCACGGATGAGCTTCAGCTCGTTCCGGCAGGTCTCGACCTTGAGCCGCAGCTCTTTTTCGCTCTTGCTCAGATCGTAGGTCTTGTTGAGCCAATGATCGTCGAGCAGCCGCTCGAAGGGGATCAGGCTTTCCAATTCGTTGATGCAGTCTCGATAAACGAGCCGGAGTGTGCTGGCTTTTTCGTCTCTCTGTGCCTGCTCCACAGCTTTCACCTGAGCATCGATCGCTCCGGACACCTTCTTGCACTGCGCCTGCATCGCCTTGACGCTCTTTGTAAAATCTTCCAGCGGCTCGGTGTAGAACTTTTTGGCGGCGGATAATGCCTCTGTCAGCTGCTTCTCGTACTTGTTGACCGTCGCTCTGTCATCTTTTGCGCCCTTGATCTCCTCGGGCGTGTAGACCCGACCCGTATAGGCGGTCAGCTTCTCATCGAGATTCTGCTGAATCTCCTCTTTATTCCAGACCAGAGCGGGGATCACCGGACGCTCCACCCGGACGGTTAATTCGTTTGTCATTGATTTTTCCTCCCGTTGTTTTTTTGCTGGCAAATTAAGCGTAAATGAATTTCTTCGCATTGCAGTTGCTTTTCTTTGCCTTTGCGTCGCCTTGCCTTTGCGTCGCCATGCGTTTCAATGCGTTGCCATTGCTCGGCTTCTCACCGCTGTGCCTTTGCGATTCTAGGCTTTGCCGTTGCGCAACGGTTCAATGCCATGCCTTTGCGCAGCGCGTCATTGCTCCGCCATGCCTTAGCGAAGTGAACCATAGCATCCCGATGCCCTTGCGTTAGTCAAGAATCTCGTAGGTGAAGCGACCCTTGCCGGAGTTACGCCACTGACCGATTCCTCTCAGCGCACCGTAATCGAGCCATTCAAGAACGGCTTTCTCGTGCGAATCATCCATCAGCAGAACTTCAAACTCGCAGGTCGAACCAGCAGGGATCTCCTCAGAGTTCGCAAGGCTCGCATGCTCGCCCTGAGCGGTCTGCGCCCGCAAGGGACGCTGGCACTCGGTCATCTCGCCATTGGAGCAGATCGGGATCATGCGGGGCTGGACGAAGATCAGACCGTCAATGACCTTCTTGTAGGCGGTGATCTTGCCGGACTCGTTCACGGCTTTCTTCTTGCCTGTCTCAGTCTTGCCGCCAATGCGGGAAAGCATACCGCAGGAATCCTTGAAGAATCCCTTGACCTGGTAATCGTAGAGTGCCGGAACGCCGTGCTCGTTCCTCGGAAACACCGTCATGCCCTTGTCGGCGACAGTGTCCGCTCCCAGGGCGGCGACCTCGTCCTCGATCGTGGCGGCGTCCGGAGACTTGCTTGCGATGAACTCTCGAGCGATGTTCTGGTTGCTCGGCCATGTCCCAAGGACAGGCTCGACGAACGTGATCTTGACTTTCAGCTTTTTCATTTGATTTTTCCTCCGAAATATGTTATTCTTCGGACGATGGGGCGGTAAAATCCATCATCCTTTTTGGCTCGTCTGTGTTCCAGCACAGGCGAGCTTTTTGCGTTTTTGTGCTTGCCGTTGATACTGCGGCAGACTGTCCACCTCACTGCGTTTGATCGTTTCTCTCGCAAACGTGTATTTTTTGGAGGACAAGCCGCCTTTGACGGCGTGACTGACGGCTGAGGCGAAGCTGTTGGCGTTCTTGTAACCGAGCCGCCGTGCGCACAGTTCCGCCGTGCCGCTCGCAATGAGTTCTTCAGTCTTAGCGTCCCAGACCGTGTACCAGACGACCCGGTTAAATGAGTCCATGATCGGTATCCTCCGTATTCATAGCTCGTTCGCCCTCCCAAAGTAAGCGGCTGCGGCATTCAACAGACCGATCTGGAGGGCGATGAGCCCCACAGCGCGCTTCACGAGCCAGATCTGAACGTCCAGCAGGTTGCTTTCCAGCGTGTATAGGTGCGCCAAAATGATGCAGCGGACACGTGCCATCATGCTCCCCTCCGGTTCTGCCGGTACTCCGGCTCTTCGGTGCGGGCGTGCTTGCGCTGGATGTACTTCCGCCGCTGCTCCCGCTCTTCCTCGATCTGATACCAGCCATACATGCAGAGCAGTCCGATGATTCCGATCGCCATGCCGCAGACCAGCGGGGCACGGGCGGCAGCTCTGCCGTAGTCCAGCCCGGTCGCCAGCATCAGCAGGCGGGTGGCAAGCTCACAGGCGATGTCAAGCCCTTTCATTACAGCCGCAGCGGTTGCGGCGATTGCGGCGGCGATTTTAACCTTTCTCATGTAAAGCCCTCCATTTCTCGATCTCGAACGGCAGGACGATCTCCACGCCCTTGCTGTGCATGTACTCGACGAAATCACGCTTATAGATCGTGACCGTCCGCTTCTTTGTGGTCGGACAGACGTGAACAAACGAAAACTCACCGCTCTCCACGTTGCCCCAGAATTTCTTGGGCGACATCCGTTGGTTATTCGCCCGGAATGCTTCCATGCAGTCCGCTACTCCCATCGTGGGGCTTGCGTCCATTAACATAGTCTTACCTCCCTTTTTACTTTTCGCTCTTCCGCTCAACCTCGGGCGTGAGCCCGATGCTCTTGAGCTTCTCATAGAGGAATCGCTGTCCCTCTTCCGTCCAGACGGTGGTGTTGGGCGTTGTGACCTTGCCGCTGTTGTGCTGGAAGGGCTTGCCCTTGCGGTTCTTGGTGTAGCCCTTGCCGCTATACTTTGCGTATAACACCCACTGCCCATCGCTGGTCTTCCACTGGATCTTCATCCCATGGAGGATGTTGTTCAGCCGTTCGGCGGTCATTCCGTAGTCTTTGGCGATGCTGGTAGCTGTGCGGCAGTTGTCTCCCAGACACACAGCCTGGGCGTACTCCGCATCCGAGCGCAGGTCGTTGTTCTCCGCCAGCAGAGCCTTGTTCGCTGTCTGAAGCTCCTTCACCTTGCGGTCGGCAATGAGCACTGCCCGCCGCATGACTGCCTCCGGGCTGTTCCACTGCTCTTCGACCTTGATGAAGTACTGCCGGGCTTGCTTGCCCCGCTCGTTCCGCTGGATCATGCACAGCTCCTTCGCCATCGGGATCGTGAGCTGGTGGTCGTCCACCGTGCGAGCGACCTTGCGCCCGCCCTCATCTTGAACCCGCTCAATTTTGAGCGGGTTGAAGTCCTCACCTTCGGTGAACCCGTACTCCACCATGCGGGGAAACCAGTCCTTGTAGGCGGTTTTGATCTCCAAAAATTCGTGAAGCTCTCGACCGCTGACGGTCGGACGCTCAGGGTTGTCGTAACTGATTGGGATAAGGTTGTTCATTTTAGTACCTCCTTTGTGACTTGTCAAGTTACTTACCGATCAAAAAAAACGGCTTGCGGATCGTCAATGCTCAAAATCTGCACTATCCTCGCAGCTTCATCTGTGCCAAAGGTGCGTCTTTTAAGCCTGCGAGTAAGGGTCTGCTCTGAAATACCAAGCTCTCGAGCCAGTTTTTTCTGAGTATAGCCAGCTTTGACCATATAAGCCTTAAACAAATTGACATTTACCACTCTTTCACCTCCGATCGCCTCGATGTAACTTGTGAGGTTACAAGTATAGTAGCACCATATTTGTAACTTGTCAAGTCATTTTTGATAATTGAATTAAAAATATTGTAAACCGAGGGTTTATCTGTTATACTATAGACATTAAGGGAGGTGCTCACAGTGACTGTAGGGGATCGTATTCGACAGGTACGTCAAAAGCAAGATGTAACCCAGCAGGAGCTTGCCGATTATATCGGCGTATCGAAACAAGCTATATATAAGTATGAAAATAATATAGTAACCAACATACCGACCGATAAAATTGGTGCCATAGCCAAACGGCTGAGTGTATCTCCCGCCTATCTGATGGGTTGGGAAGAAGAGCCCACTCCTAAAAAGATAAAACACCCCATCCCGCCGGGGTTTGAGCCGCCGCCAAAGATGCGCAAGGTGCCGCTGATCGGGTCGATCGCCTGTGGCGATCCGATCACAGCGGAGCAGAATCTTGCGGGCTATGTGGATGTGCCGGATGACATCCAGTGCGACTTCTCCCTGACCTGCCATGGGGACAGCATGATCGATGCCGGGATCCACGATAAAGACGTAGTATATATCCGCAGCCAGCCGGAGGTCGAGAACGGTCAGATCGCTGCCGTGCGCATTGATGGAGAAGCGACGCTCAAGCGTGTCTACTACAACGGCGAAACCCTGACCCTGATGCCCGCAAACCCCTCCTACGCCCCTATGATCTACTCCGGGTCGCAGCTGAACGACGTCCATATTGAGGGCAAGGCTGTCGGCTGGACGCATTGGATGGGGTGAAAAATATGCAAAAATAGAAATCAATGGTCTAATTTGCAAAATGAGTTGACAAAATTGAAAAGAACGCATATAATGAGAGCATGATACAGACCCTGCCACGCCTCTCAACGATGCGTACCATGGCGGGGTCGCTTTTTTGTTATACGGAGATTTTTCGTATGAAAGAATTGAAAAAGCATCTTTCCCTTTCAGAACAAGTGGCTTTGTTGGAATCTCGAGGGCTTGTCATTGCCGATAAACAGGAAGCGGAACAGCTTCTTTATCATGTGAACTATTACCGGCTTTCTGGATATCTTCACGGTTTCAAACAGGAAGATGGGATACATTATCTTACGGGAACAACATTGGAACAAATCAAGTCTTTGTATGACTTCGACCGCAAATTGACTCGAATTTTGATGTTCGCCTTAGAAGATATTGAAGAAACTTTAAAGACGCGGCTTTCCTATACACTTACATCGGCATTCCCGGAAAACCCAATGATTTATCTGGACGGTTCCATTTATCGAAATCAATCAGACTTTTTGCGATTTTCGAGTTTGTTTTATCATGAATTTAAAAACAATCGGAATCTTCCCTTTATTAAACACCATATCAAAGAATACGGTGGTGATCTTCCGATGTGGGTGGCCGTCGAAATTTTGACAATGGGAAATGTCTCGGCGATTTATAAAAACTTAAAGGGCCCATATCAAAAAGCATTAGCACATAGTTACCAGACGGGCCCAGTGCAGCTGGAAAACTGGATTAAGAATTTAACGTTTACACGGAATCATCTTGCGCATTATATGAGAATTTATGATTTCAGCTTTGGCCGCACACCGACCCAATGCAAGTATCATCATCAATATAAGAAAACCAGCTGGCGAATTTTTGATCAAATTTATATTATGTCGTTTTTGTACTCGACGCCAGAAGAATGGAATCATTATGTTTTGCCGGAAATTGAAGCTTTGCTAGAGGAATATTCTGCGGATATAAAACTTTCTGCGTTAGGTTTTCCGGAAAATTGGCAAGACATTTTAACAATAAAAACGGTTGACTTTGCATGAACAGTATACTAAAATGATACTGTAATTTAGCCACTTCGGTGGCAGCGCGTGAGCGCAATTAGTATTTGCAAAGACCAGCCGTAGAAATGTGGTTGGTCTTTGCTTTTTATATGAAAAAACGTCCATCCGTATTGAAGAAAGATTCAGTTACCGAGAAAATCTCGGCAGCTCGATCAATAAAGCGACCCGCCCGGAAGAGAAAGAAAGGATGTCGGGTATGGAATGCAATCGCTGTCACAAAGAAGCCCCAGATGGAGCGTTGTTCTGCCCGTGGTGCGGTCGTCGCCAGGTGGCTGCGCAGCCTGCGCAACGAAAAAAACGCCGTCGCCCCAAAGGGAGCGGCAGCGTGTATAAGCTGAAAGGCGCTAGATCACGTCCGTGGGTAGCCGTGACAGGGCAAAGAGACGTTCTCGGAACTTACTCAACATCGGGTGAGGCGGTGCAGGCGTTGGACGCCTATAATGCGCAGAGCACCCCGGCAGAGCGTTTGAAGTGCACTTTTGCAGAAGCCTATGCTCAGTGGAAGGCACAAGCCAAATTTGACAAGCTCAGCACTGAGATGAAAAAAGGGTATGAGCTGGCCTATGCAAAGGCTGCGCCGCTGTATGACCGACAGCTCCGGGACTTAAAGACAGCAGATTATCAACAGGTGATTGACCAGATGGTGGAAAAAAGGCTGTCCCGCAGTTCGTGCGAAAAACAGCGCACGCTCTTTTCTCAGCTCTGCGAGTGGGGAATGGCGCAGGATATCGTCAACAAGAATTATGCCTCGCTGCTCGAGCTTCCGGCATCGTCGGGCAAGGCAGAACGCACGCTGACTGCGGCGGAAATTGAAACGATTTCCAGATACGTTGAGGACAAAAAGCACGGGCAGACAGCTCGGATCGCGCTTGTCCTTCTGTACACAGGGATGCGCATTGATGAGTTGCTTTCCATGCGGTGCGAAGATGTGCACCTGCAAGAGCGATATATGCGTGGCGGAGAAAAGACGGAAGCGGGGAAAAACCGCATTATTCCCATACTTGACCCCGTTTACAAGATCATCGCCTTTTGGATGCTTGACAGCGGCTGTGAGTGGCTAATACCGTCCAAAGCTGGCACAAAGCTCGATAAGCGGAATGTTGCTACAAAGTTTCGCTCATTGATGAACGAGTGCGGCATTGAGGGCGTCCATCCTCACACCTTGCGGCACACAGCAAGCAGTAAAATGGTGGAGTGCGGTCTGGAAAAGACAGCAGTACAGGCGATCCTCGGGCACAAGAACTTTTCCACCACCGCGAACAAGTATGTCTCGCACAATGACCCGGCGTATTTGTTGAAAGAAATGGAAAAGATGAAGTATTGAATTGAGGGTGATACGCCGACAACAAGCGAGCAAAACTGGCAAAAATTGCGAACCTACGCTGTTTTAATTTGATTTGTAATCAGTGGGTTGCAGGTTCAACTCCTGTCACCAGCTCCAAGAAAAATCCCGCGATATACCGTTGAAATAACGGCGTGTATCGTGGGATTTTTGCTTTAATATGCGTTGCAAAACACGCTGAAAGTGCAATGATAGTGCGACAAATCCTAGGCGTTTTGCAGCCGTCTCTGCTTTGCGCCGTCCAGCGTGGAGTTCCGGCGTTTCTGAACTTCAATCCCGAGCTCTTTGGCGTGGCGCATCTGCTGCAAGGCTCCGGCGTTCTGTGCTCCGGTCAGGGCGGGGATCGCATTGTACCCGAAGAAAACAAAAAATCCGAACCCTTTTCCAAGCGGAAATAAGTTCGGATTTTTCTTGTTTGATGGGCGCGGGTGGATTCGAACCACCGAAGCTGAAAAGCAGCAGATTTACAGTCTGTCCCCATTGGCCACTCGGGAACACGCCCACATCCATTTGGGATTCCACAGCCCCGTCCGGACTGCTCATATATGTTACCACACCCGCATGGATTTGTCAACTGTTTTTTCATCAGAATCCCCAAAAGGCAAAAAACAAGCAGAAAATTCAAGAGTATATCAAGAAGACAGCTGGAACAGGATCAGATTGCCGACCGGTTGAGCCTTAAGGAATTCGTGGATCCGTTTACGGGTAGCAATGGAATCAAGACGTAAATAAAAGACCCCTAAGGGGTCTGCCACGAGACAGGAATGCGGTTGGGCAGACCCATTCGTGACCCCTTAAGGGGGGATGCCCTCCTAGGGCTTACTCAAGCCACTGGGTTAGCCAGTAGTTTTGATTGCGAAGACTCTCAACAAAGACGACCAAGAGGGCAACAAGATCTGTGCCCTGAGGGGTCGGACCCGTACCCTCGTCAAGACGCTGCTTCGGCATTCGTTGCGGAGAACACACGGGTCTGATAGTGTTCCAGCGTTTCTCCGTCCAGAGTGACTGCGGCTTCGGTGCAGTTCTGCACAAAAACGGCATCGCCACGGCGAACCGCCAACAGACCGTCCGGCAGATTGGGATAAGCTGATCGCAGTCCGGCATCCTGCGCTGCCTTGCGATAAAACGCACGATAAAACGTATCCTCAAAGCGGCTTGCGAGATAGTAGGCACGACCCTTGCCATATGGATGGACGGCGGCAGCCGGACAGCCCGCAAAGTAATCCTCCGCATACAGGCTCAATGGGACAGCGGAATCAGCATCGTTCGGCTCGGACACCTCACACAGCGTGGAAGCCAGTGTCTCGGGCAGGGACGAACCCTCTGCGGGAATGCAGCGACGGACTTCTTCATCATACATCCCGTCGATTTCGGTGCGGCGCAGCCCCAGAAGCGCAGTCAGACCATAGGGGGTGTCTCCCAGACGGCAGAGGTCACTTTCGTCCACGACGCCTGTCCAGTAGGTCACGACCACAGAACCGCCCTGCTCGGCAAAACGGCACAGTCTCTGAGCGAAATCCTCCCTCAGGAGATAAAGCATGGGGACGACGATGAGTCCGTAGCCCTCCAGCGAGGAGCTTTGATCAACAAAATCCACGGCGATACCCTCCCGGGCAAGGGCGTTGTAATGCAGCGCAAGCTCCTTCCAATAACCCATTCCGGCATTGCGAGGTCCGCAGGAGCCTTCCAGTGCCCATTTGTTTTCCCAGTCATGGACGATGGCAGCCTGACGGGGCTTGCGCGCTCCGGTCAGATACGATAGCTCTTTCAACCGCGCGCCGACCTCTGCTGTCTCCCGAAAGGCTCGCGCGTCCGAACGACCATCGTGACCGACGACAGCTCCGTGCAGCTTCTCCTCCGCGCCACGGCTGGCACGCCACTGAAAATAGAGCACGCTGTCAGAGCCATGCGCAATGGCCTGCAGGGCGGCAAGCGATGCGATGCCGGGACGTTTTTGCTTGGAAATGGGCTGCCAGTTGGTAAAGCTGGGGCTGGATTCCATCTGCAGGAAGGGCTTCCGCTTCAGAGAATAGAACAAATCGTGCATCATGGCGGTATCCAGTGCGGTCTGCTCCGTGGTCTCGGAGGGCTTGTGCCAGGTGGGGTA
This sequence comes from Bacteroides uniformis, assembly GCA_963615155.1. GTDB lineage: Bacteria > Bacillota > Clostridia > Oscillospirales > Ruminococcaceae > Faecalibacterium. Next base: position 17,991 of record CAVEGP010000009.1, read on the forward strand.
GTTGTCCCAGCTTACAACATCCATCTCCCTTGCCAGCTTGAAGTAGTCGATGCCGTCGAAACGATACATCAGGTTGGCGGTGAAACGGGCATCCGGCACGACCGAGCGCACGCAGTCCCGCTCGAACTTGAAAAAGTCGATATGGCGGTCGCTGCAAAAACGCTTCCAGTCCAGCGCAAGCCCCTGTACAGCGTTTTCTCCCTGCGGGGCGGGGCTTTCGATCTGCTCAAACGAAGAATAGTCATGGCTCCAGAAGCGGGCGTTCCATGCGTTGTTCAAGGCATCCAGTGAGCCGTACCGCTCCTGAAGCCAGCGGCGGAACTCCGCCTGACACCGTTCGCAGTGACATTCGCCGCCCATCTCGTTGGAGAGATGCCACAGGATGACGGCGGGGTCATTCCCGAAGCGTTCGGCAAGCTTTGTGTCGATGATGCGTACCTTCTTTCGGTAGAGAGGGGAGGAATAGCAGTAGTTCTGGCGGCGGTTGTAAAGCTCCCGCACACGGTCGGCACGCACACGGCGCACCTCGGGGTATTTGTGCGCCAGCCAGACGGGACGTGCCGCGCTGGGCGTGGCGAGGATGGTGGAGATGCCGTTGGCATACAAATTGTGGATGATGTCTGCCAGCCAGTCCAGCGTGAAGACACCCTCCTGCGGCTCAAGAGCCGACCATGAGAACACGCCCAGCGTCACAGTGTTGACATGCGCCTGCTTCATCAGCTCGATGTCCTGCGCCAGAATGTCGGGGCGATCAAGCCATTGTTCGGGATTGTAATCTCCCCCGTGGAGAAGCCGCAGTTCCTTCATCGTGTTTTCCCTTTCCGATCAACCCGTTTCAGGAGGATCTGCGCGCTGGGGTAATCGCCGTACATCTGGGGAAGGACCTGACCGGCGTACATGAGCTGCGCTCCGGTGAACCGGCTGCCAACCAGTTCCTTTGCCTGCTGCTCCGCCGATGTGCCGGAGATCGTGCCCTGAACCTCAAAACGGACGATCTGATACACCGCATCCGGACACAGACCCTTCCACATGATGTGCAGGGGGCGGGGGTTGCCCTGCGGATGTACGACGACAAGGTTCATCAGAGCCTGTCCAGCGTCCGGAGCGGCAAACTGCCATGCGTGCCAGAAGTCCGCCGAAGCCGGATCGGTCAGACGGTAGTAGTCGCCGGTGCGGATTAGATCGGCATAGCTCTGGAAGCGTTTGATCTGGTTTCTGACCTGACTCATTTCCCGACGGGAGAGCTTGTTCAGATCCAGCTCGTAGCCAAAAGTGCCGGACATCGCCACAACGCCGCGCGTTCCCAGCGGGACGGTGCGTCCGGTCTGGTGATTGGGGCAGGCGGAGATGTGCGCACCCATTGCCGAGACGGGATAGCCGAACGAGGTGCCGTACTGGATGCGGAGACGCTCGATGGCGTCGGTGTTGTCGCTGCACCAGAACTGCGGAACATAAGCCAGCATTCCTGCGTCGAAACGTCCGCCGCCGCCTGCGCAGCCCTCAAACAGAACATGGGGGAAGCGGGAGGTCAGACGGTCGAGCAGGGTGTAAACGCCCAGAATGTAGCGGTGGAACACCTCGCCCTGACGCTCCGGCGGCAGAGCGTGGCTGTAAACGTCCGCCATGTTGCGGTTCATATCCCACTTGATGTACTCGATGTTGTTCTCGTTCAGAAGCCTTGTAAAGCAGTCGGTCAGGTAATCGACGACCTCCGGACGGCTCATATCCAGCACGAGCTGGGCACGGCTGACGATGGGATCCCGATCGGGCAGGGTGAGTGCCCAATCGGGGTGGGCGCGGTAGAGGTCGGAGTCGGGGCTGACCATCTCCGGCTCGATCCAGATGCCGAATTTCATCCCCAGCGCGTTGATCTTTTTGATCAGCGGGGTCAGACCGCCCCGAAGCTTTTTCGTATTCACGAACCAGTCGCCGAGGCCGGACCGATCGCTGTCCCGTTTGCCGAACCAGCCGTCGTCCAGCACCATCATGCCGACGCCAAGGCTTGCCGCCTTTTCGGCAATGGCATAGATCTTGTCCTGATCGAAGCTGAAATAGGTGGCTTCCCAGTTGTTGATGAGGACCTGACTGGTCTGCGTTCCGACACTGCGGCACAGCCGCTGCCGGATAAAGCGATGATACTGGCGGCTGAGCGCGCCAAGACCGTCGTGGGTATAGCTGAACAGGATCTGAGGGGTGGCGAAGCGTTCTCCCGATGCCAGATGCCAGCGGAAGGCGTCGGGGTGGATGCCCGTCACGATGCGGGTAGAGCCGTTGTAATCCACCTCGATGTCGGTGCAGTGATTGCCCGAGTAGACCGGCATCACGCCGTAGCAGCTTCCGTATTCTTCGGTGGCACTCGGCTCGCAGAGGATGACGAACGGATTGTGATGGTGGCTGGAAGCACCACGCAGACTGCTTACCCGACGGATGTCCGTGCCGAGGTGGGTGCGCTCCATCTGGCGTTCCATTGCGTGGCGACCGTGGAACTGGATCAGATCCCACTTGCCGAAGGGGAGATCCAGACAGGCGGAGGCAGATTTTTCCAGCGTGAGCGAGCGGTTGCCATGGTTGAGCAGGATCGCGGCACGGGTGATCATGTCCTGCTGCTCATAAACGCCGTACAGCAGCTGGACTTCCAGCTCCAGCACAGGATCGGTCAGGGTGATGGTCAGGGTCTCGCAATCCTCGCCGAAGGAGGTCGGCAGACCCTCCAGCCGATACGCACCGCGCGTGACGGTGTGGGTGCTGTAAATAAATTCCGCTCCGCGCGCGCCGTCCTCGTTCACGAGATCGGCGGCGGTGACACGGAAATCGCCACGGTTGGCAGCCTGATACTCCTGCGGGAGCACATCAGGCGAGTAACTGCCGCGCTCTGAGCGGGTGGCATAATAATCCGGAGAGAAGCCGTGATCCGCGGTGGGGTACAGTGCCCGATTGGACTCATTCCCCAGACGGCGACCGTAGTACAGGTGCATCAGATGCCCCAAAGGATCCAACTGCATCTGGTAAGTCGTGTTCTGGGTATGCAAGGTGAAACAGGAGACTGAGGGGTCAAACTGGATGCTCATAGTAAAAAATTCCTTTCGTTCGGATTACACAGCCATTATAGCGAGTGAAAACGAAATAGTAAATAGTTTTTTTGCGGGAAGAGCAGCGTTTGTGGATAGAATCCACGAAGAAACGGATTGCATTCGGCAGGAGTTGATTTTATAATAAAAGCAAACTATCCCTTGCAGGAGAAGATCTATGGAACTGAAAAACGGACGGAAGAAGCCCCGCATTGAGTTGCGATATTACACAGTGCCGGAGGGCGAGCCGCTCCTTGCGTTGATGGGCACGGAGTGGGTGCGCACATACGGCACCGAGGAGGAGGATCTGCATTTTCATAACCTGATGGAGATCGGGCTGTGCCATTGGGGGACCGGCACGATGGTCATGGAGGAGCAGAGCTTCCCGTATCAGGACGGGACGGTGACGCTGATCCCGACCAACTGCCTGCATACGACCCGAAGCGACCGCATGAACTTCTGGGAATATCTCTTTTTTGACCCGCAGGAGGTCTTGCAGCGTGCTTTTCCGGAGGAACCACTGGTCGTGACGAGCCTGACAAAGCAGCTCTCCGGCGAGGGTGCCCGATGCCTTTCGGCGGACAGTGAGGAGCGAGCGCATCTGAGCCAGCTCATCACGATGATCCTGGAAGAATACCGCAAGGAGCAGGCGTATCATTTTTCGGCGGTGCAGAGCCTGCTGACCTCGCTGCTGCTCTATGCGGCGCGGCTTTATCCGGAGCCGGAGCATACGCCCCCGCGCAGTATGACCGGTCTGAGCCAGATCATGCCGGCGATGGAGTACATTGGCAAAAATTACATGAACGATATCTCGATCGGAGACATTGCCGCCCAGTGCCTGATGAGCGAGGTGCATCTGCGCCGACGCTTCAAAGAATATCTGAACATGTCGCCCGGAGAGCAGCTGACGATGGTGCGGATCCAGAATGCCTGCGACCTGCTGAACACGACGGATTATTCCATGCCGGAGGTGGCTCTGCGGGTGGGGTATCAGAGCATGTCGTCGTTTGAGCGCAATTTTCAGAAGCTGGTGGGGATCACGCCCTATCAGTATAAGAAGAAGTCCAAGGACTATCGGGGAAAGCTGCGGGAGTTCAACATTTCAGCCAAAAAGGGCTGGGTCTGCCGAGAGGATGAATAAAAAAGTGTCAATTTGCCGTTACGCTGAAAAGTAACCATGCGGATTTGTGAAAATCGTCAAAACAAGAATGAGCAGAACGCTTTATTGCTGAAACAATGAGCGAATCTGCTCATTTTTTGATTGAAAATAAAAACAATTTCGGGAAATTGGCTGGTATAATGACCATAACACACGGGCATTCATTCAAAACAACTGTGCAAAGCGTACACTACGTGGGGACGTTTTGAAAAGTGAATGGTCGAAAAAGAATCTTTTTGTAAGTATGAAGGAGAAAATTATGAAAAAGATTTCGCGTCGTTCGTTCCTTGCTTCTATGGCTGTTGTAAGCGCGGCAGGCGTCCTGACCGCCTGCGGCGGCTCTTCCTCTACAGCATCCAGCACCGCGGCTTCCACTGCTGGTTCTACGGCTGCCAGCAGCACGGCTTCCGCAGGCGGTCATAAGCTGACGGCTTACGCATGGGACGCAAGCTTCAACATCCCTGCCCTGAACGCTGCTGCCGCAGACTACAAGGAGAACGTTGACCCTGAGTTTGAGCTGGAGGTCATCGAGCAGGGTCAGTCCTCCGATATCGAGAACGCGATCACCCTGGCAGGCTCCGCAGGCGATTACAGCACCCTGCCGGATATCGTCCTGTTCCAGGATCACTACATCCAGCGTTATGTGTCGGATTATCCCGATGCCTTTGTGAGCGTGGATGACGCGGAGGTCGATTGGTCCGGCATCGGCGCGGAGAAGCTGTCTTACTCCACCATCGACGGTGTACACTATGGCTTCCCCGTGGATAACGGTACGGTCATTACCGCTTACCGCACCGATCTGCTGGCAGAGGTCGGCAAGACCATCGACGACATGAAGGGCATTTCCTGGCCGGACTTCATCAAGGTCGGCGAGGAGGTCTATGCCAAGACGGGCAAGTACCTGATGTGCATGGACGGCGATGGCAACGACCTGATCTACCTGATGATGCAGGCAGAGGGTCAGAGCCAGTTCAAGGACGGCGAGCCCTTCATCGTAGGCAACGACACCCTGCGTGAGGTCTGCGCTACCATCGTCGAGATGGCACAGAAGAAGGTCTGCTATCTGGCAAACAGCTGGAGCGACTACACCGACCAGACCATTCAGGGCGATATGGTCGCCGGCATCATGAACGGCAACTGGATCATCCCCACCATGAAGAAGGTCACGGAGAATTCCGGTAAGTGGGAGATCACCACGATGCCTACCCTGAAGGGCGGCGACGGCTACGCTTCCAATGGCGGCTCTTCTCTGTATATCACCGGCAACTGCAAGGAGGTCGAGCTGGCAAAGGCGTTCCTCGCTTACACCTTCGGCGGCAGCACCCAGACCTACGACAACGCTCTGCGTGACGGCGGTGTGATCACCACCGTGGCAAAGTGCGGCGAGTCCGATGTTTACAACGAGGGTGTTGAGTTCTTCAACAACACGCCGATCTACGCGCAGATCGTTGAGATGGGCACGCATGTTCCCGTTGTTGAGCAGAGTGACTACCACTACCGTGCACGCAGCTATCTGGCGGCTGCGATCATCAATGTTATCAATGGCGCAGACCTTGACTCTGAGCTGGAGAACGCCGAGTCCCAGATCCGTTTCGAGATGGGTCTGTAAGCTCTGTGCCTGAGCCAATGCGCTGCTGAAGAGCGATCGGACGGGAAATTGGAGGACCGATTTCCCGTCTTTTGGCTCTTTGTGAAAAGGAGGAAAATCTCTGTGAAAGAACAACAGAAAACGAGCCGTGGATCGCTGCTGGCAAAACAGCGTCGCGCCGGATGGTATTACCTGATGCCCGGTACGATTCTCATCACCATCATGAGCTTCATCCCCATCATCAACGGTTTTCTGACCTCGTTCAAGACGGGTTCCAGTGCCAACATGAAATGGGCAAGCCCGCTGACCTATAACTACACCCGCATGTTCAAGGATGCGCTGTTCCTGCGCTCGATGGGCAACACCTTCCTGTATCTGCTTATTGAGGTGCCTATCATGCTGGTGCTCGCCATGCTGCTGGCACAGCTGCTGAACAACCACGACCTGAAATTCAAGGGCTTCTTCCGTACCTGCGTGTTTCTGCCCTGCGCTACCTCGCTGGTTTCCTACTCCCTGATCTTCAAGTCCCTGTTCGCGACGGATGGTCTGGTGAACACGGTGCTGTGCAAACTGGGCATCCTGCAGGAGCATTATAACTTTCTGGGCAACCCCACCAGCGCAAAGATCATCATCATTCTGGCTCTGATCTGGCGTTGGACGGGCTACAACATGGTGTTCTTCCTGGCAGGTTTGCAGAACATCGACTACTCGGTGTATGAAGCCGCCAAAATCGACGGTGCCAATGGCTGGCAGACGTTCTGGAAGATCACTGTTCCGCTGCTGATGCCCACCATCGTGATGACCGCCATCATGTCTATCAACGGTACGTTGCAGCTGTTCGACGAGTCGGTCAACCTGACCAACGGCGGTCCGGCAAACTCCACCATCACCATGTCCCACTACATCTATAATAACTCGCTGGGTCAGGGCGTTGCGAACTTTGGTTACGCCTCGGCACTGTCCTTCGTGATTTTTATCATGGTGGCGGTCCTGTCCTTTATCAGCATGAAAGCAGGTGACAAGCGTGACTAATACCACTGTAAATCCGACCGCCGCAAAGCAGACGGCAAAAGGAAACACCATCCAGCGTCGGCTGATCCCGGCGTATGTGTTCCTGATCTTAGTCTCCATCATTTCGGTCTTTCCGCTGCTGTGGATGATCTCCGCAGCGACCAACACCTCGCTGGATGTTGCCCGCGGTAAGATCATGTTCGGTACTTACGCGCTGGAAAACTTCAAGAACCTGATCTCGTCGCAGAATCTGGCGGGCGCAATGAAGAACTCCTTCATTTACAGCATCTTCCAGACCGTTGTTTCGCTGTTCGTCTGTTCGCTGGCCGGCTTCGGCTTTGAGCTGTACCATGACAAGGCGAAGGACCGTGTGTTCAGCATCCTGCTGCTCGCCATGATGGTGCCGCAGGTCGCCACGATGGTTCCCCTGTTCAAGATGATGTCCAAGGCCGGATTGCTGAACAGTGTCTGGGCGTTCATCCTGCCCAGCATTTCTACCCCGTTCCTGATCATGATGTTCCGCCAGAACTCCCGCAATTTCCCGCTGGATCTGATGCAGGCAGCCCGTATCGACGGACTGAGTGAGTTCGGCATCTTCTTCCGTATGTATGTCCCCATCATGAAATCGACCTATGCGGCGGCAGCGGTCATCACCTTTATGAATTCGTGGAACGCTTACATGTGGCCGAAGGTCGTCATGACCGACAACCGCGCGCAGACCATGCCGATGCTGATCGCGAACGTGGCAGCCGGCTACACCGTGGATTACGGCGTGCTGATGATGGGCGTTCTGTTCTGTTCCATCCCCACCATGATCGTGTTCTTCGTCCTGCAGAAGCAGTTTGCGGAAGGCATCACTGGTGCTGTGAAGTAAACCGTCTCCCTGCGCTGAATATCTGATATTTTCTCTCCTTCATTCCTCGGACGCCGTTGTCCGGGGCTGCCCGAGGAACACATCCGGTTCCTCGGGCAGAAAAGGAGAGATTTTTTTAAATGAGGTTTTGGTTTTATGGCTGCATTTGATTTTGCAAAAGTGAAAGATCCCACCTTTTTCGCAGAGAACGTTCTGCCCCCCCACGCAGGCTTCCGTACCTACGCTTCCCGTGAGGAATCTCTTGCGGGAGAGTCCTCGCTGGCGATGAAGCTGGACGGCATCTGGAAATTTGCCTACGCAAAGAATTACGCCAGCGCAATTCCCGACTTTGAAAAGGCGGAGTATGATTGCGGCGGCTGGGATGATATCCATGTTCCGGCGCACATCCAGATGGAAGGATATGATGTTCCGCAGTATGCCAACATCCAGTATCCTTGGGATGGCCGCGAGGAGGTCAAACTGGGCGAGATCCCGCAGCGGTTCAACCCGGTGGCAAGCTACGTCAAGTATTTTGAGCTGCCGGTGGCTATGCAGGATAAGCCCATCCACATCGAGTTTGAGGGTGTAGAAAGCGGCATGGCTCTGTGGCTGAACGGCTCTTATGTGGGTTACACCGAGGACAGCTTCTCCGCTCACGCATTCGACCTGACCCCGTATCTTCAGCCGGGCGTGAACAAGCTTGCTGTGCAGGTGTTCAAGTGGACTTCTTCCAGCTGGTGTGAAGATCAGGACTTTTTCCGCTTCTCCGGCATCTTCCGCAGCGTGTGGTTGTATGCCATCCCCGCCGTGCATCTGGAAGATGTTTCCATCAAAACGCTGTTTGAGGGGGACGATCTCACCCACGCTGTTCTGGAAGTCGCTCTGCGTACGCAGGGGGCAGGCACGGCGCAGCTGACGCTGCGCAAGGACGGAACAGAGGTATTCTCCGAAAAGATCGCACTGAAGGACGGCTCTACGCTGCTCAGACATCCGGTGGAGAACCCCCACCTGTGGAGCGCGGAGGATCCTGCCCTGTATGAGCTGGAGATTGGGCTGCTGGACGAGGCGGGTCGTCTGACAGAAGTGACCGGACAGAAGGTCGGTTTCCGGAAATTCGAGATGAAGAACAACCGGATGCTGCTCAACGGCAAGCGCATCGTGTTCAAGGGAGCGAACCGTCATGAGTTCAGCTCCATCACGGGGCGTGCCGTGGGCGTACACACCCACGAAGAACGGGTGCAGGACATCATTACCATGAAGCGGCACAACATCAACGCAGTCCGCACCAGCCACTATCAGAATCAGGATGAGCTGTATGACCTCTGCGATACGTACGGTCTGTACATGATCGCGGAAAACAATCTGGAAACGCATGGCACATGGGATGTTTACATGGGCGGTGTGCGTGGCATTGAGGGCGTTCTGCCGAACGATAAACCGGAATGGAAAGCAATGATGTTCGACCGCCTGAACGCCACCTATCAGCGGGATAAGAACCACCCCTCGGTGCTGATCTGGTCGCTGGGCAACGAATCCTTCGGCGGTGAGACCCTCTTGGAAATGAGCCGGATGATCCATCAACTGGATGATACCCGTCTGGTGCATTATGAAAGCGTCGTCAACGACCCTCGCTTCCCCGAAACCACCGATGTTGAGAGCCATATGTACAGCTCGGTCAAGGACATCAGGGAGTATCTGGCGCAGGGCGATAAGCGACCCTATATCGAGTGCGAATATTCTCATGCTATGGGCAATTCCTGCGGCGCACTGCACAAGTATACCGAGCTTGCTGATCAGGAAAACTGCGGCTATCAGGGTGGCTTCATCTGGGACTACATCGACCAGTCCATCTGGAAGAAAGACCGCTACGGCAAGTGGTTTCAGGCTTACGGCGGCGACTTCGGGGATCGCCCCACCGACTACAATTTCAGCGGTAACGGCATCGTCTATGGCGGCGACCGCACTCCTTCCCCCAAGATGCAGGAGGTCAAGTTCTGCTATCAGAACATTGCCGTATCCGTCACTGCCGACGGCTTCGAGGTCTGGAACAAGAACCTGTTCACCTCCACCGATGCCTATGACTGCTTTGCGCTGCTGCACCGGGACGGCAAGCTGGTGCAGGAAAAGAAGCTGGATGGTATTGCGGTGGCACCCGAAAGCCGTGCCCATTTCCCGCTGCCGTTCATGGTTCCGGCAGTTTCCGGCGAGTATGCGCTGACTATCAGCTTCCGGTTGAAAGACGATACCCTCTGGGCGAAAGCCGGTCATGAGGTGGCGTTCGGACAGGGCGTGGTGGCAAACATCAAGCCGGAGACGGTCAGGAAAACAGTTCCGTTCACCATCATGCAGGGTACGCACAACATCGGAGTCCGGGGCGAAAACTTTGACGTGTTGTTCTCCGATCTGAACGGCGGTCTGACCTCCTACCGCTATGCCGGCAAGGAAATGATGCAGGAGATTCCGCATCCCAACTTCTGGCGCGCTCCCGCCGACAACGACTGCGGCAACAATATGGGCGGCGTTCGTGGTCAGTGGAAGCTGGCAAGCCTGTACGCAACGACCAAGGGCATCGGCAAACCGGTGCAGGGCATTTACCCGGGTCTGGTATTCTATCAGAACCCGCTGTATGAGGTAGAAGCCGACAGCGTGGTTGTGACCTATCGCTATAACTTGCAGACCAGCCCTGCCGCCGAGTGTAGCCTGCAATACCGTGTGTTCGGGGACGGACGCATCCAGACCACCCTGCATTATGATCCGGTGGAGGGTCTTGCGGCAATGCCGGAGTTCGGCGTGCTGTTCAAGATCGACGCCGATTATGACACTGTGGAATGGTACGGCAACGGTCCTGCGGAGACCTATTGGGATCGCCAGCACGGCGCAAAGTTGGGCGTCTACCGGAACAAGGTCGCCGACAACATGGCGCGGTATCTTGTACCGCAGGAGTGCGGCGCAAAGACCGCCGTGCGCTGGGCAAAGGTCGTTGACCGCAAGGGACGTGGTCTGTTGTTCACCGCAGACGCCGAGAAGCCGATGATGTTCTCCGCATTGCCGTACACCCCGCACGAGATGGAGAACGCAAAGCACCCCTATGAATTGCCTCCGGTGCATTACACGGTCATCCGTGCTATCGGTACACAGATGGGCGTTGGTGGCGATGACAGCTGGGGTGCCAATGTCCACCCGGAGTACATTCCCGATGTGACCAAGCCGATGGAGTTCACTTTTACCTTCCGAGGCATCTGATCGCTGTCCACAAAAGAAATAACAACGGAATCAAAACAGAAAGCACCCGTGAGCTTGCGGGTGCTTTTTGCTTTGTAAAGATGGCAGCATGCTTATGCCTGGATCTGGAATTCCAGAACGACCTTATCATATTTATAAGTAGTAGGGGACATACAGGAACAGATCACGGTGGTGTGCTCCTGCTCGAATAATTTCGGCGGGAAAATTTCAAGAGGGTCAGCGTGTGTTTCACGAGGCTCCTGAATGCACAGATAATTCCCCTCCACTAACTTTTGGACAGAGCCGGAATCGCTGGGCAGGACTTCCAGAAACATCTCGGAGTGAGCCCATTGTCCGTTTTGATAGGTAGAGATGATGCCATGCGGAAAGGACGCTTGAAGGTTCTTCTCCTTTGCGAGATAAAACAGCTCGCTCAGCTTCTTTTCATAGACCTTGGCGGAAATTTGCGGCTCACAGGGGGTCGTGAGGATGTATCGCTCAAAAATAAAGCGGGAATAGTATCCTTCTCTCCCCAGAAAGGACTTCTGCGCATGGATGTGTTGCAAGGTGCGATCGATCGAATTCAGATTGGATTCGATCTTTTTTATTTTCTGGGTCGCCAGCTTCCGACCGTCCCGCAGCAGCCGCTCGAATTCAAGCTGATCGTCGGGATCGACATAGTTTTTCAGATCCTTCAAGGGGATGCCGAGGTCAACACACAGGATGATCGTGTCAAGGATCATGATCTGCTCCAGAGAGTAATAACGATAGCCGGTCTCCGGATTGATATGGGCGGGAATCAGGATGCCGAGCTTTTCATAATAGCGCAAGGACTGCACATTGACATTCCGGATCTTGGCGACTTCGCCGATGGACAGCAGATTTTCCATAGTAAACTCCAAAAAATCTCTTATAAAGTCATAGAGTTATTTTGCTTATTATAGAAAAAGAATCGTAGATTGTCAATCTTAACGTAAAAAGAGCGCAGAATAAGATTTGAAAAAGGTATTGACTCTATGATTATTATATAGTTTATACTGTCTCCGGCGGCTTGAAAGAGCTGTAAACATATAGGAGGTTGAATTGAATGAATTCGGAAGAAAAGAATCCGCTTGCGTCCGCGCCGATCGGAAGCCTGATGATGAAATACGCGATCCCGAGCGTCATCGCGCTGGTCGTGAACGCATTGTATAACATCGTAGACCAGATCTTTATCGGGTGGGGCGTTGGCACGCTTGGCAACAGTGCCACCAACGTGATCTTCCCGCTGAACATGGTCGTCACCGCACTGGCTCTCCTGCTGGGAGATGGCGGCGCAGCGTATCTGAGCCTGGAGCTTGGGCGCGGCGAGCAAGAGAAAGCCGAAGAGGGAGCGAACAACACCTTTTCGTGGCTGATCATCACGGGCGTTCTGATGTTTATCCTCTGCGCAGTATTCCTGAAACCGCTGACCGGCATTCTGGGAGCAACGCCCGATAACCTTCCCTACGCACTGGCATACGGTAAGATCGTGATCATCGGTTTCCCGTTCGTCATCATCGGATGCGGTCTGTGCTCCGTGATCCGTTCGGACGGAACGCCGCAGCTTACTATGATCGGCATGATCGCGGGATGTGTCGCCAATGTGATTTTGGACGCTCTGTTCGTCCTTGGTTTTGGCTGGGGCATGGAGGGCGCAGCGATCGCAACGGTGATCGGCCAGATTTTGAACTTCGGCATCTGCATGTGGTATGTTCCTCGGTTCAAGACTGTGAAAATTTCGCTGCATGAGATGAAGCCGAAATTTGCGCTGCTGAAACGGATTGCAAGTCTGGGCGTGTCCAGCTTTATCTCTCAGTTCGCCATTGCGGTCATTATGGCTGTGATCAACTATTATCTGGTGAAGTATGGCACAGCGTCGGAATACGGTCCGGACATTCCGCTGGCGGCGTTCGGCATCGTGATGAAGTTCAACACCATTCTGGTCTCGATCGTGACGGGCATCGGAACGGGTGCGCAGCCGATCGTCGGCTACAATTACGGACGTTCGGATTATAAGCGCGTAAAAGAAACCTTCTTCCTTGCCGTAAAAGTCGCAACACTGATCGCTGTGATCTGTTTTGCAATCTTCCAGCTATGCCCGCGTCAGCTCACGGCAATGTTTGGTGAACAGGGCGACCTGTATACGGAATTTTCGGTCAAGTCGTTCCGTGTGTTCACGTTGCTGTGCTTTTTCAATGGCTTCCAGATCGTTTCCGCAATCTTCTTCCAGTCCATTGGAAAACCGGTGACGTCCGGTGTGATCTCCTTCAGCCGTCAGATCGTCTTCCTGATCCCGGCTACGATGATCCTGTGCAGCATCATAGGCTTGAACGGCGTTCTGTGGGCGGGTCCGGTCGCCGATGGTCTGGCGTTTGTTCTGGCACTGGTTCTGGTGATACGGGAACTGAAAAAGCTGAATCATCTCTGTGAAACAGCGGTGTAAAACATGGCGTTTTATGCAAGTCGATGCGTGGAGTGTTCCAGCCCACGGAAAAAATGTGTGGAACAAAGTCTGACGGATGAGGACGGGAACCCGTTCTCGCTGCGAATGTACGAATGCGGGGAGTTCTCCTGCGAGATCAATCAGAAACGTCAGCACGGCGAAAAAGAAATGCGCCGTTTTACGGCACGGGAAGAAGGAGCGATGCAACATGAAGAAAGTAATCACCATCGGACGCGAGCTGGGAAGCGGCGGACGCACCATTGGCAAGATGGCAGCCAATAAGCTGGGCATTCCCTACTATGACCATGAGCTGATCGATTCCGCCGCGGAAAAATCGGGGCTGTCCGCCGGTATTGTCGAGACGACGGAGCAGAAGGTTACCAACAGCCTGCTCTATAATCTGGCGATGGGGACCAGCTATGGCTACGGTATCCTGAAAAGCGCGAACACGCAGACTCTGCCGCTGGCGGAGCAGGTCTATATCGCGCAGAAGGAAGTCATTACGGAGTACGCCAACAAGGGACGCTGCGTGATCGTTGGACGCTGTGCGGATCAGATCCTCGCGGGTTGGGATGACGTACTGCGGGTGTTTATCTACGCAGACCCTGCCAAGCGCGCGGAACGCGGCGTAAAAGAATACGGGATGGCAGAAAGCACTGCGCAAAAGGAGATCGAGCGGTCAGATAAGGAACGCAGCCAACACTACAACGGCTTTACCGAAAAGGTCTGGGGCGATCGGCACAATTACGACCTGTTGCTGAACAGCGGTGTGCTTGGCTTTGAAAACTGCGCAAAGATCATCTGCTCGATGGCAGAGGAGCTTTGATCCATATAACGGTAAAAAAATGGAAAAAATGAAAGGATCTGATTTTATGACGAACGAACAAAAATACACTCTGCTGGAAAACCGCCTGAAGAAGCTGCTGAACCGTCACAAGGAAAATCAGGGGGTCTGCCGTAAGATCCGGCGTGAAATGCGGCATCTGGAACAGGCGTCGTGCTGAGGTTTCTTTTATGAGAGCAGAATGAAAAACACCACGCTACAGGAGGAAAAAAGATGAAAAATGTCAATCGACGCGGCTTTTTGAAGGCTGCTGCCGCTGCCGCAATGTCGGGCGTGACGGCTGGCGCGCTGACTGCATGTAAGAGCACATCCAAGGCGGAATCTTCGTCCGGTGCGGTTTACACGCCGGGCACCTATACCGCAACGGGTTCTGGTTATGCCAGCGATGTGACGGTAACGGTCACGTTTGACGAGACCAGCATCACGAGTGTGGTCGTGGATGCAGCCGGAGAAACCGAAACGGTCGGCACCGCTGCCGCGGACAAGCTGGCAGAGCAGGTGCTGAGCGCGCAGAGCAGTGCTATTGACGGCGTAACGGGCGCAACTTATACCAGCAAGGCGGTCAAGCAGGCGGTTGCGGACTGCATCACGCAGGCGAGCGGCGGTGCCATTGTGGAAGGCGGCGATGTCGCCGTGACCGAGGAGATCACCGTTGGCGGGAACACGGACTGGCTTGGGACGGCTCCGGAGATCGCGGAAAGTGAGATCGTGGAAACGGTCGATACCGAAATTCTGGTCGTCGGCGCAGGCAATGCCGGTCTGATGGCTGCGGCGCGCGCTTCCTCGCAGGGCGCAAATGTGCTGGTGATCGAGAAAGGTCTCAGCAGCATGAACGAGCGCGAATGGATCGGTGCGGTTGGCACAACAGCAGCGAAAGAAGCCGGCGTTGAAGTAGACAAGAACAAGCTGGTGGCAGAGCTTTGCCGCTATGCGAGCCATCGCTGCGACGAACGGCTGGTGCGTCTGTGGGTGAACCACAGCGGCGAGGCTGTGGACTGGTACGCAGAGGTGGTCAGACAGTACAATCCGGGCGTCAGGCTGCACATGGAATGGGACGTCGGCGAAGGCGGGCACGACACCTACTACGTCCCCGCCACGATGCATAATTTTCAGGACGATCTGCCGGAGCACGATTATAGCTCCGCAACGGCTTCCTATGGTTTGTCCAGCCTGACCCAGTGCGTGAAGGACAATGGCGGCGAGATCCGATATGAGACCTCTCTGGTCAAACTGGAACGGGAAGAAAACAGCCGTGTGACCGGCGTGATCGCAAAAAACGACAAGGGCGAATATATCCGCATCAATGCCTCCAAGGGCGTTGTCCTGTGCTGTGGCGGCTATGCTTATAACAAGCAGATGCTTGCTACCCTGAATCCGGATGCTTATCTGAGCACCGTACAGGCGGATGCTTCTGCGCTGGATACCGGCGATGGCATCAAAGCCGCTATGTGGGTCGGTGCGGAAAAAGATCCGGACGGGACGGCGATGCTGTTTGACCGTGGTACGATCGCGCCGGATCAGGCTTCGGATGGCAACTGGGACAAATCTGGTTACTTCCATCTGGGCAGTCAGCCGTGGCTGAAGGTGAACCTGAATGGTGAGCGGTTCAGCAACGAAAGCGTGCCCTATGATTTCATCCTGCATGCGGCATTCATGGAGCCGGGGCATCTGTACAATACCATTTATGACAGCAGCTGGGTCGAACAGGTCAAGCAGTTCCAGCAGATCGGCTGCGCGCGCATTGAGCCGAGCAAGAGTGGTGGCAAGCTCCAGATCTTCAGTTGGGAAGCGGAAAAGGCTTTGCTGGAAGGGATGGAGCAGGCCGGATTCATTCAGAAAGCCGACACGCTGGAAGAGCTGGCGGAAAAGCTGAACCTGCCGGTGGATACCTTTGTAGCGACCGTTGAGCGTTACAACGAGCTGTGCGCCAAGGGCGAAGATGAAGATTTCGGAAAGGATAGCTATCGTCTGCTTCCGCTGAACAACCCGCCGTATTATGGCTGCCGTCAGGGCGCAAGCCTGCTCTGCACGTTGGATGGTCTGCGCATCAACACCCAGATGCAGGTGCTGGATACCGAAGGAACCCCCATTGAGGGCTTGTATGCCGCAGGCGACTGCAGCGGCGGCTTCTTTGCTCATAACTACCCGGAGTACATTGTCGGCGTTGCCGTTGGTCGTACCCTGACCGAGGGCTATCTGGTCGGTGACGCACTGGCAAAGGTGTGACAAAAAATCATTTCATCCCTGAGAAATTTTCAAGGTAGGCATTTCTGCGACTCATGGAAATGACCGCTGGTACGTCCTCTCCTTCATGCAGCTTCCCCGGAGTCTGCCGATGCGGCATATTTCGGGGAAGCTTGCTTTTTGTATTCCGACGGAAAAGGCACTGCTCCAAACAAATTGACAATGGAGGGGGAAAGTGTTATCTTAAATTCATAAAAAGCCTTTTCAACGGAGGAAATGATATGCTGAAACGTTTGCGCGGAACACACCCCATCGGGTATTGTATCGGTGCGGAGGTGCTCTTTCTGGGGAGCCTGACGGTGGTATCCTTTCTCATGATGCTGGGTCTGGTGCTCTTTTGCGAGGATCTCTCGGGTGTCGAGGACTACCTGCTGACAGCGTTTCAGGAGCTTGTGGGTACGGCGGTGGCGGTAGTCCTGCTGGCAAAAACAGGGAAGCTGGAGCTGCTCCGGCGGCGCGGCAGCGGATTTTGGAACGGTCTGCTGGTGGGGATGTACCCGCTCCTCATCATTGCGAACAACCTGTGCAGCAAGCTGTTCTATGGGCTTCCGGACGGATCGATGCGGGAAGGCTGGCGGATCGCGTCCTTCTTCCTTGGCATGTCGCTGGTTGGCGTGGCAGAGGAATTCATCTTCCGCGCAGTGATTGCGCAGACGCTTCTGGAACATTTTGGTACGAACCGTGCAGGCGTGTGGAAAGCCTGCCTGCTGTCCGGCGTGCTCTTCGGGGCGGCGCATCTGACGAATCTGGTTTCCAGCGCGGTATTTGGCGTGCTGATGCAGTGTGTCTTTGCGGCTTCGATGGGCGTGATGCTCACGGCGATCTACTTCCGGACCGGAAACATTTGGGTGACGGTCTTTATCCATGCCGTGATGGATCTCTCTTCTATGCTGGTGGGTGGTCTGTACGGAACGGAAAGCATTGCGGATGCGGTCAGCGGCTACGATGTGACGATGCTGCTCTCGGTGCTGATCTATCTTCTCCCGACGCTCTTCCTGCTCCGGAAGAAAAAAATCGGAGAGGTTCAGCTCTATTTCGGAAAAGATGTCGCGGCAAAATAAAAATAAGCGAACAACCAAAACAGCCATGCTTTCGGATCAAAGCATGGCTGTTTTGCGCTGGTAAGCCTTATTCGTAATCAATGGGCAGGGTCGGGAGACCGTTGAGATCAAGGCCGGCAGTGTGTCCGGCAATGTACTGATAATAGCCCTGCGCGGCGATCATCGCGCCGTTGTCGCCGCAGAATTTCAGCTCCGGCAGGTAGACCTTTGCGCCGAGCTTCTGCGCGCCGTCATTGACGAGCTGACGGAGACGACCGTTGGCGGCGACGCCGCCCGCAAGACAGACCTGCTTTGCGCCGGTATCGGCGGCAGCAAGCAGGAGCTTTTCGGCAAGGATGCCGGCGATGCGCTCCTGAAAGCTTGCGGCGAGGTCGGGGACGTTGACTTCTGTACCCTTCATCTGTGCCTGATTCACCTCGTTCAGGACGGCAGTCTTCAGACCGGAGAAGCTGACATTATATTTGCCGTCTACATGGGGAACGGGCAGACGGTAGGCTTTCGGGTCGCCGGTCTTGGCGGCGTTGGCGATGCTCGGACCGCCCGGATAGGGCAGACCCAGCGTGCGCGCGACCTTGTCAAAGGCTTCACCTGCGGCGTCATCGACGGTGTGCCCAAGGATATGGTAGTGGGTGTAATCCTGCACCTCGACGATGTGGCTGTGTCCTCCGGAGGCGACCAGACAAAGGAAGGGCGGCTTCAGCTCCGGATGGGTCAGATAGAGGGCGGCGATGTGACCGCGCAGGTGATGCACCGGAACGAGGGGCTTGTTTGCTGAGTAGGCAAGTCCCTTGGCAAAATTCACGCCCACCAGAACGGCACCGATCAGCCCCGGAGCGAAGGTGACAGCGACAGCGTCCACATCGTCGATGGTCTTGCCGGCGTCCAGCAGAGCCTTTTTGACGGTCGCGCTGATGAACTCACAGTGACGGCGGCTTGCGATCTCGGGGACGACGCCGCCGTAAAGTGCCTGTTCCTTCACGCTGGTCGAGATGACGTTGCTCAGCAGCTTTCTGCCGTCCTCGACCAGTGCTGCGGCGGTTTCGTCGCAGGTAGATTCGATTCCTAAAATGATCATGATTTAATGGGCCTCCAGCCAGTTTTTGCCCTTGTGGACTTCGGTGCTCAGAGGAATGGCGTATCGCACACAGCCTTCCATTTCTTCCCGCAGGATGGCGGCGGCTTTTTCGGCTTCCGCTTCGGGGGATTCGACAATGAGTTCGTCGTGGACGGTCAGGATAAGGCGACTTTCCAGCTTTTCATCCCGCAGACGCCGCCAGACCCGCACCATTGCCAGCTTGATGACATCGGCGGCAGTGCCCTGAATGGGGGTGTTGCGTGCCATCCGCTCACCGCTGGCACGGATGTTCCGGTTCGCACTTGCCAGCTCCGGCAGAGCGCGTCGGCGTCCGAACAGGGTGGATACATAACCGCGTTCCTTTGCGTCGGCAATGGTCTTGTCCATATAGCCGCTGACCTTCGGGAAGGCGGCAAGATAGTTCTTGAGGAAGGTGTCGGCTTCCTTGACGGTCACGCCGATATCCTTGGAAAGGCTGTACGCGCCCTTGCCATACATGATGCCAAAGTTGATGGCTTTTGCCGAGGAGCGCAGACGGGGCGTCACGTCCGCAACGGGCAGATTGTAGATTTTTGCGGCGGTACTGCGGTGGATGTCCTCACCATTCCGGAACGCCTGTTGCATGTGTTCATCTCCGGTGATGTGGGCAAGGATGCGCAGCTCGATCTGGCTGTAGTCGGCATCGACCAGCACACAGCCGGGGCGGGCGATGAAATAAGCGCGGAGCTGGCTTCCCAGCTCGGTGCGGATGGGGATGTTCTGCAGGTTCGGGTTGTCGGAGGAAAGACGCCCGGTGCGGGCTTCGGTCTGGTTGAAGCGGGTGTGGATGCGTCCATCCTCTCCGATGACCTTCAGCAGACCCTCAACATAGGTCGAGTTGAGCTTCTGATACGCGCGGTATTGCAGGATGTCCTCGACCAGCGGATAATCCCGCAGAGCCTCCAGCGTTTCGGCGTCAGTTGACCAGCCACGCTGGGTCTTTTTGCCGTGGGGAAGCCCCAGCGTGTCGAACAGCATTTCGCCAAGCTGCTTCGGGCTGTTGGGGTTGAAGCTGGTGTTGCCGGTCTCCATCTGGATGCGGGCAAGCACCTGCTCCAGCTCAGAGCGCATCCGGATGCCGAACGCCTCAATGCCGTCCCGATCGACCAGAACGCCTGTGCGGGTCATATCTGCCAGCACCTGCGCCAGCGGGAACTCGATCTCATAATAGAGCGAGTCCTCGTTCCGTGCGGTGATCTCTGCCTTCATTCTGGCGAACAGGTCGGCAAGGAAGCCGGCGTCCGGCCAGTCGGCAGAAAAGAACGCCGCCTCAGCGTGGTAAGCCGTTGCCAGCTCGTTGACCTGATATTTTGAGGCGGAAGCGTCCAGCAGATAGGCGGCAAGCTTGCCATCCCAGACGATGCTGCTGCCCCAGCCGCCTGCAGCCATTGCCCGGGCATAGAGAGGCGCGGAGTCGAAGACTTCCAGCGTGACGTCGGGGTTGTCGAGCAGACGGATAAAGTCGCCCTCTTCCAGCGGATAGATGGTCTTGTCCTGCACGGCATACCATGCTTCGGGCTGGGTGATGACATTGCGTGTTCCCTGCTTGCCCATGACAGCCGGACGGGACGCCAACAGATAATGTCCAGAGGGGGCTTCCGGCAGAGCGGCGATGACGGCTTCCTCGACCGGAACGGCTTCCGGATCCGGAGCGGGCGCAACGCCGTCCAGACCGAACCGGGGAATGAGAGAATGAATCTCCAGCTCCTGCAGCAGACGCACCGCGGCAGCCTTGTTGCCCTCTGTGATCTTGTACGAACCCTCAGCCGTGTCAATGGGGGCATCGGTGCGGATCGTGCCCAGAACGTGGCTCAGCTCGGCGTCCGCCCTGCACTCGATGAGATGTTCCCGCTGCTTTGGCTTGATGATCGGGTCATCGATGTTGGCATAGACGTTTTCCAGCGTGCCGAACTTCTGGACAAGGTTCAGCGCGGTCTTTTCGCCGATGCCCTTGACGCCCGGGATGTTGTCCGAGGTGTCGCCCATCAGACTTTTGACCTCGATGAGCTGATGCGGCTCGATGCCGTATTTTTCGTGGATGGCATCCACGTCCATCGTGACGGTTCTGCTCCGTCCCATGACGGTCGCCGCCAGAAGAACGGTCGTGCTCTCGCTGACGAGCTGAAGGCTGTCACGGTCTCCGGTGGCAAGGAAGCAGTCGTCCCTTCGGGCACTGCATGCCGCTGCCAGGGTGCCCAGAATATCATCCGCCTCCCATCCTTCTGCCGTCACCTGACGGTATCCGAGGTCGGTGAGAAGCTCTTTCAGAACCGGCATCTGCTGCGCCAGCTCCTCGGGCATCCCGTGGCGGGTGGCTTTATAGCCATCGTACATCTTGTGCCGGAAGGTCGGCGCGCGCAGATCGAACGCGATGGCGACCTCGTCGGGCTGGGTCTCCTTGAGCAGGGAAAGCAGGATATTCAAAAAGCCGTAGATGGCGTTGGTATAGCGGCCGTCCTTGGTGGTCAGCAGCTTGATGCCAAAAAAAGCGCGATTGGCGATGCTGTTGCCGTCGATGACCAGTAAACGCATGGTGTGCAGTCCTCCATTTGATAATTTCACATCCTGTAGTATAACACAAAATCAGGAGCATAGGGGACTTTTTGCGAAAAAAAGAGCTGCTATGTTCTCTTCACAGCAGCTCGTTTTTTTCACTCGACGATCTCGATCGCACTGACCGGACAGGTCTGCGCCGCTTCTACCGCCTGCGGAACAATCTCAGGCGGAAGTTCTCCGGAAAGAGCGATGGCAAGCGTGCCTTCCATCGTGAACACTTCGGGGCAAAGACCGGCGCACTGGGTGCAGCCGATGCAAAGATCGGGGGATACAAACGCTTTCATCAAAAAACCTCCTCTTAAGGTCGTTGTGCTTAGTCTGGGCAGACAGAATGTGAAATATACTATCCTTTTGAGGATAAGTATGGTAGAATAGAAAAAGTTTCAGGAGGACAAAACGATGAACATTCAGATCTTCGGCATAAGTAAGTGCTTCGATACAAAAAAAGCCCAACGGTATTTCAAGGAACGGGGCATCAAATTCCAGATGATCGACCTCAAGGAAAAAGAGATGAGCCGGGGCGAATTCGACAATGTCGCGCGGGCACTGGGCGGTTGGGAAAAGCTGGTGAATCCGTCGGCAAAGGATAGGCATACGCTGGCACTGCTGGACGCGCTCATCGACTGGCAGAAGGAGGATAAGCTCTTCGAGAACCAGCAGCTGTTCCGGACGCCCATCGTCCGAAACGGTCGTCAGGCGACAGTGGGCTATCAGCCTGATATATGGAAAACATGGGAATGAGGGAACCTCGTCCGGCTTTCACAAAAAATCCACCCGCAAAATTTTGCGCCCGAGGGCAATTTGTGTTATACTGAATTTTGGAGCGGGATGCTCCCACAAAACGAATTCTTGGAGACGATGAATCTTATGAAAACCTATATGACCCCAGAAGAGCATGCGCGGCATCACCGTCGTCGCGCGCGTCAGGCGTTGGGCGTTGTGATCGCACTGCTGACACTGATCGGCATCGTGGCAGTGGTGCGTACCGGCGTGAGCGTTGTGGCAGATCTGTTTGACGATACCGAGCAGAGGCAGGAATATGAGGACAAGCTGGAAGGTCTGGTGATGTTCGACCCCGTACCCTTCGACGGCATTGAGAACATCGACGACCTGACTCTCCGTGAGGCGGCGGTCTGGGGATGTGTGTACAGCATTCAGGAGACGCAGGGTGGCTTTGACAATTATAATACTGACCCCGACACCGAGCAGCTCCTTATCCCGTCGGTGGATGTGGACGCATATCTCGCAAAGCTGGTCGGTCCAAGCTTTAAAATGACGCACAAGAGCTTTGAGATGGAGGATATGACCATCGAGTTCGACGAGACGACGCAGTGCTATAAGATCCCGATCACGGGCACAGTCGGCAGCTATCGAGCGGTCGTTACCAAGCTGTTCAAGCAGGGTGGAAAGCTCCACGTCACAGTAGGCTATATCCCGACCCAGAGCATGGACGACACCATCCTGACATCGACCTCGGATGAGCCGACCAAGTATATGGATTATCTGTTCTCCCGTCAGAGCGGGAGCTGGTATCTGACCGGACTGACCGAAAGTGAGACGAAGCCTGCCGTATCGGAAACGGCTTCGTCGGCAGATGAGTCGGTGCTGATGGCGGAAAGTGATGTGCAGGACGCGATCCTCGCAACGACGGGCGATTCCACAGCAGACAGTGAAGCAAGCTCCGAAGCTGCCGCTTCGCAGGAAACGGAAGCGGCTTCGGAGGAGGCAGCGGACAGTGCTGTGGATGATACAGAAGCGGACTCCACCGCCGATTCTTCCAGTGCCGCCGCATAACGCAGTATAATAATAGAATGAGATAAAACGAACCCCATCCGCGGAAGTGAAACGCTTCCTGCGGATGGGGTTCACTGTTTATTTCAGATCAAACCGGACGATGACAAGGCGATACCAGAGATAGGGGATGACGTTCCAGATCATCCAAAGCTCCATCAGAACGTAATGGGGCAGGTCACGCAGGCGAAAGGGACGTTTGCCGAGCTTTCCGGAGCGGAGAAGCGCAAACGCCTCGTGCATTCCCTTGTCCCATGCCTCACCAAAACCCTGCTTGTGGAACTTATAGGCTTTGAGCAGGTAGCCCAGAGCCAGCGGGATGAAGTTCAGGATCAGCATCAGGAACGGCTCGTTTTTGAGCGGGAGCAGGATGCTGTTGCGCCCGCTCTGCTGGCTTTTGAAGGCGTTGTATCTGACTGCGCCCGTGCTGGCGCCGCAGATGTGGTAGCATCTGGCGGTGGGGCAGAGGATATTCTTGTAGCCTGCGTTGTTGGCGCGCCAGCTCAGATCGACATCCTCGAAATAGGCGAAAAAGTTCTCGTCAAAAACGCCGATCTCATCCAGAATGCTCCTGCGGTAAAGGGCGGCTCCTCCGCAGGCGGAGAAGATGCGCTTCTGTTTGGTGTAGCGGCTGGCACGGCGACCATCGCCTGTTTTGCAGGCAAAGCCCATCCACGTAACGTAATCGCCCGCATCGTCGGCAAGCTCCCGCTCAAAGTGACGGATCATCAGACTTTGAACGGCAAAGATCTTCGGGTCGGACTCGGCGGCACGGATCAGCTCGGTCAGCCACTGCGGTTCCGCAAAGGCATCATTGTTGAACAAAACCACGAATTCGCTCTTTGCCAGGGCAATGCCCTGATTGACGGCATGGGAAAAGCCGGTGTTCATACCGTTTTCGATCAGGGTGAAATTGGGGCGGTCGCAATAGCTCCGTGCCTGCTCAAGGCTTTCGTCGGTGGAGCCGTTGTCCACCACAATCAGCTCAAAGCTCTGCTCTGTCTGGGCATAGACCGACTCGATGGAGTCCTTCAGCCAGCCCTTGCCGTTGATGTTGGGGATGACGATGGTTGCTTTCATCATATAAGTGTTCCTGCTTTCGTTGTTTACGGTGACAGTATAACATATTAAAGAAGAAAAGAAAACAAAAGTTTTTGCGGCTTTTTCAGCATCC
>CAVEGP010000010.1:0-41051 GCA_963615155.1 Bacteroides uniformis
ACAAAAATCCATATACAGTTTACCCCCCCCCGAATATTTTTGTCAAGAGGGAAAACAAATAATTGTCAAAACACGAAATGCATTTCGTGTTTTGACAAAAATTAAAAATTGCTTCCAATTCACTGTCCTAAAAATATATTCAGAGGAAAAACTATATAAAAATCTTTTGGCTTTTTCGATTTTTGTGTGCGTTGGGGAAGTTCTTTTTTGAACTTCCTCTTCTTTTTGCCTATTTTTATTTTACACTAAGATTGTAAAATCGACGCATCGCTGCACAGGCAGATATTCGATGCTTCAGGTTTTAAGTCCGGGCTGCACATAATTTTGCGCCACCGAGCGGTAAAACACCGCATTTGCCGCCTTTATATACGGAACCACACCTATCAGTGCGACGCCCAGAGTTAAAAAACAGAGCAATATCCAGCCGGCGAAACTTAAATGCAGCCTGAAAAGTTTTAATTTTTTGCCTTTCATCATCGCACGCGAGCGCCCGAGCACTTTAAGAGGGTCGCTTTTCGGCTCATCCGCTAAAATGTACGGCGTAAGCGCGTAACCGTATGCGGCAATCACCGCAGGTGCCAGCGCTGCCGGAATAAGCGCCATAAGCCAGATGTTCCCCGGCTTTATAAACACCGCTATGACTATAAGCAAAACCGACCACACCGCCGTAAAAACGCTTTTAAAAAACCTTACGGCAAAGGCGCGAAAAAAGCATTTAAACCTTGCAAACAGCGCGTCCGCGTCGGCAACGCGCCCTTTTGTAAGTTCAAGAAAAAAGTATGCAAAACCGACGCTTATAACGCCGCCGAGCAGGAACACAGCCCATGCCCATATATCCGACCCCAATGACACAAAAGAGGTGAATTTAATGCCGAAAGCCTTTCCGAGCGGCTCTTTGAATTTGTCATAATTAAGTTTGACAAAAGGTGTTATCCAGGTCACGGTTCCGCCGAGCGCCATAGCAATAACGGTGGTAAAAACCGCCGACACCCCGTTCCCTGCGAGTGCCTGCCGCGCCGTTTTTCTGTAATCTTTCGCCGTCATTGATCAGTCCCGCTTTCCTGCTGTATTGTTGTGCTGTTTCATCATATATTATATAAGCGTTTTAACCGGCGCTTTAAATCATAGTTCATTATGCCAATATTTCCGGTCAAGACTGCGGTACTGTATAGCAGCCGAAATATGTTTAAATCCGATATCGGTTTCTCCGTCAAGGTCGGCTGCGGTACGGGCAACCTTAAGTATACGGTCATAACTGCGTGCCGACATACCGAGGTTGTCAAACGCTGCGTGCAGCGCTTTTTCCGCCTGCGGGGTAAGGGTACAGAACCTGCGTATAAGCGTAGGCGTAAGGCGGGCGTTACAGGTTATCCCCGTGCCGGCGTACCGCTCGGCTTGTATTTTCCTTGCGGCTTCAACCCGTTTTGCAATTTCCGCGCTGGTTTCTTCCTTAACCGACTCACCCGTCAGTTCCTCATATTTCACAGGCGGCACCTCAACGTGAATATCCAGCCTGTCAAGCATCGGTCCCGATATCCGCCCGAGATAGTTTGCAACCGCCGCAGGCGAACAGGTACATTTTTTGGTGGGATGTCCGTAATATCCGCATGGGCAGGGATTCATAGCCGCTACAAGAGTTATTGAGCAGGGATATGTAACGCTTGTAAGCGAGCGGGATATTGTAACACACCCGTCCTCAAGCGGTGCGCGCAGGGTCTCCATAGTATGGCGCGAAAATTCGGGCAGTTCATCCAAAAACAGAACTCCGTTATGCGCCAGCGACACTTCGCCCGGTTTCGGGATAACTCCGCCGCCTATAAGTCCGGCAACAGAGGCTGTATAATGAGGGTTGCGGAACGGCCGCGTGGATATGACCGCGCCGCCGCTCGGCAAAGTGCCGGCAACCGAATGTACTATTGTTGTTTCAAGCGATTCTTCAAACGTCATTTGCGGCAGTATTGTGGGCAGCCGCTTCGCAAGCATACTTTTACCCGAACCCGGAGGGCCCACAAGCAGCACATTATGACCGCCCGCAGCGGCAATTTCAAGTGCTCTTTTAGCGGTATACTGACCCTTGACTTCGCAAAAGTCGACATCATATGCGCGCTGCTCGCGCGTTATCGGCGAAAACGGTGCGGGCGGTATGTGTTTTTTGCCGCGCAGATGCGCCACAAGTTCGCCCACAGTTTTAACGGGATAAATCGTGACCCCGTCAACCACCGCTGCTTCACGCGAATTTCCGGCAGGCAGAAAAACCTCCCCGAAACCGTGATTTCTTGCAAAAATCGTCATAGGCAGCACGCCTTTAACGGGGCGCACTTCACCGTCAAGCGAAACTTCGCCTATAAACACGCTTTTCGTATTATCGGCACTGATTTCGCCGAGTGCGTCCAAAATCGAAACCAGTATCGGCAAATCGTAAACAGCGCCCTCTTTTCTTACGCCGGCAGGCGCAAGGTTGACCGTGATTGAAGTAAGCGGCAGTTCAAAACCGTTATTTTTTAACGCGGCTCTGACGCGGTTTTTGGATTCTTTAACCGCAGCATCGGGCAAGCCGACTATATCGAACGCAGGCATACCTGCGGAAATATCCGTCTCAACGGTTACCGCAAAAGCGTCTATACCGGAAAGACCGCAACTTGTTTGTTTTGAAAACAATTAACATATCCCCTGTCAGGACAATATTCGGGGCAGCCGAGCAAAGCAGTCTTCCCCCCATCATATTGTCTATTCGATTATAACAAGTATAATTCATTCGGCGAAATTTAGCAAGAACTTTATAAGAAATTTATTGAAATATCGCATAAAAAGTTGTAAAATAACAGACAAAGCGATTGCGGCGGAACGGTTTTGCCCGATTGTTCCGCCCGACGCGAAATAAAAATATTAAATATATTATATTATAGTACGGAGTGAACCGGAAATGATAAAAGTATCACCTTCAATATTGACCGCCGATTTTCTTAACCTTGAGCCGACTTTAAAAGAACTTGAGAATGCCGGCACCGATATGCTGCATATGGATGTTATGGACGGTATTTTTGTGCCGAATATTTCGTTCGGTATTCCGCTTATTAAATCGGTAAAGGCTCACACCTCGCTTCCTATGGACGTTCACCTGATGATCGACCGTCCGCACAGGTATATTGACGAGTTCTGCAAGGTCGCCGATATCCTCGGTTTTCACTATGAAGCGGGTTCGCCGGTTGACTCCACGCTTAAAAGAATACGTGAAAACGGCGTGCGTTCCTGCCTTACAATAAAGCCCTGCACCGCGGCAGAAGAGATATTTCCGTATCTTCCGCTTTGCGATATGGTGCTTGTAATGTCGGTTGAACCGGGATTCGGCGGGCAGAGTTTTATGCCGGAGTCGCTCGGCAAACTGCGCGCATTAAAAAAGGAAGCGCAAAGGCAGGGGCTTAATATTGATTTAGAGGTTGACGGCGGCATAAACGCCGCTACCGCGCCGCAGGCGGCAGAAGCCGGGGCGAACGTTCTTGTTGCCGGAAGTTTCCTGTTTAATGCGGAAGACAAAAGCGCTGCGGTGCGTAACTTAAAATCACTCTGATATTCTGTTTAAATCAGGAATTAACCGACAAACAAAGGGGACGGTAAAATTGAGAAAAACGAAAATAGTATGTACAATCGGTCCTTCAAGCAACAACCATTCCGCCCTTACGGGAATGGCGCAGGCAGGTATGAATGTTGCGCGGCTGAATTTTTCGCACGGAACACACGAGGACCACAAAAAGAACATTGACCTTATAAAGCAGGTGCGGCAGGAACTTAATCTGCCGATAGCAATTATGCTTGATACAAAAGGCCCCGAATACCGCATCAGAACCTTTAAAGACGGAAGTGTTTTTCTTAAAAAAGGCGATAAATTCACCTTTACAACCGAAGAAGTCATAGGGGATGAGCACCGTGTATCGGTAAGTTACGAGGGGCTTGCGCGCGACCTTGACGTTGGCGATACCATACTGCTTAACAACGGACTTTTATCTTTTAAGGTTGAAAGCCGAACCGATACCGAGCTTAACTGCGTAACCGTTATAGGGGGCGAACTTTCAAACCGTAAAAGTATGAGTTTTCCCGGCAAGGTTCTTAAGCAGGAATTTTTAAGCCGTCAGGACAAAGAGGACATCAGGTTCGGACTTGAAAATGACATTGATTATATAGCCTGTTCGTTCGTTTCGCGCGCCGAAGACCTTATAGCAATGCGTGAATTTTTGAAAGAATGCGGCCACGAGGATATTTCCCTTATCGCAAAAATCGAAAATCAACCCGGTGTTGACAATATTGAAGAAATATGCAAATATTGCGAAGGGATAATGATAGGGCGCGGCGATATGGGGGTTGAAATTCCGTTTGAAGAACTCCCCGCAATACAGAAAAAACTGATTACAAAATGCCGCCTGCTCGGCAAACGGGTCATAACCGCGACCGAGATGCTTGAATCCATGATATACAATCCGCGGCCGACAAGGGCGGAGATATCCGACGTTGCCAACGCCGTTTACGACGGCACCAGCGCAATTATGCTGTCGGGCGAGAGCGCAGCCGGCAAATACCCCGTTGAAGCGGTGGCTACCATGTCCAAAATTGCCGAAAGTACCGAGCGCAACATTCATTACGCAAAGCGGTTCTACGGTTCCGATTTTAAAATCCGCAACACGGTTGACGCTATTTCCCACGCCACCTGCGCTATGGCAATGGATATCGGTGCGAAGGCGATAGTCGCCTGCTCGCTTTCGGGTATGACGGTGCGTATGGTTTCAAGATTTCGTCCCGACGTCGACATTCTCGGCATAACGACCAACGAAAAAACCTGGCGTCGCCTGGCGTTGTCGTGGGGGGTTACGCCGCTGCTCTGCCAACAGTTTAATACAACCGACGAGTTGTTTGAGAACGTTAAAAAAATAGCCGGGAGAACGCTGTCGCTTTCGTCGGGCGACGAGATAGTAATAACGGGCGGCGTTACCAACGGATGCTCAGGCACCACCAACCTTATAAAGGTTGAAAAATTCAAATAACACGCGGCGCTCGATCCTCTTTTACGAAGTGCGCTGCACGGTATGAAACAGCATTGATTTCCTTGTATGAGCCGAGTGTCCGAGAAGAATTTATGGTATTGTAGGGGTATTGGTCTTCGTTTCATGCCAGTGCCTCCCTTCTTTGGTTTACAACATGTTACCGTCCTATGCACCATATATCAAGCATATTATAGGTAGAGACGCGGAGAAAACGGGAGAAAACAGGGGCTTATCTTCGGGCACAATGCAGGCTCCAAAGCGCCCTGTTTCTTCCTGTTTTTTCAACTTACCTGCGGATGTGTTCGTCAAGTAAAAAGTGATGCAAAAGGTCACCCAAAAAGTTAGCGCTGTCAACGCCGGGAAGAAGTAGGAAGTGGATTGCAGGCAAGCAGGGCTTGTCCATGCTTGCCTTGGCCGCCGCATAGCAGATTGAGCGCAGGCAGTCAAGGGTGGCGAAGCCACTTGCGAAGCCCTTGACTGAATGCGAACAATCTGCTACCTCGTGACCTTTTGCGTCAAGTCGCGTGCCCCACGCAGAGCCCCAATGCATCAATTTTGGAGCCCTTTGGTAAGACCGAATGCGTCCGTTTTCGTGCGCGGCTGCATCAAATCTGGCGCGCGAGATTTCACGGCGAAGCCCGCTGTCTGCGAATCGACTGGGTCAGCCGGTAGCTCTCGCCGGAGAAGATCACAATGTGGGAATGGTGAATCAGCCGGTCCACCAGAGCAGCAGTCAGTCTGTTGTCGCCAAAGACGGTATTCCACTGGGAGAACTCAAGGTTGGATGTAATGATCAGACTCTTGCGTTCATAGCAGTCGGAGATTACCTGAAACAACAGTTCGGCGGCGTCCTTGTGCAGAGGAACGAAGCCAATTTCGTCCACGACAATCAGCTCTACCTTCTTCAGTGTGGCAAGATAAGCGTTCAGCGTGCCCTTGTTGTTCTTCTCCAGAAGAATATTTGCAAGGGAAACTGCCGTGAAGAATCGGACTCCGTGGCCCTCCTGACACGCCTTGAGCGCAATGGCTGTAGCGAGATGCGTCTTGCCTGTACCAACTGTACCCATAAAGATCAGGTTCTCGTGCTGTGGAAGGAAAGCCAGTCCCTCCATGTATTCGCGGGTCAGTCCCATCGGCAGTTCAATGGCATTGCTCCAGATAAAATCATCCAGCGTTTTCATTACACGAAAGCCGGCAGTTTTCACCATGCGGTTAATCTTGTTGACCTCGCGCTCCCTCAGCTCCAGCCGCAGGAGGTCGGTAATATACTGCTCAGTGTTCTCGTACTGCACATTACGCCATTCCTTTGCCATGCCGCCCAGTTTCAGCGTCCGCATGGACTGCTCAATGAATTCAGACATGCTCTTCACCTCCCATTAGTCCGTCGTAGGCGGCAAGATTTGGATTGTAGTTGAGTGCTGGTGTTGGCAGCTTCAGCGGAGTCGGACGATGCTCTTTCTTCGCAATCAAGTAATAGCACTGGCGGATGCTGTCTGCATCGGTACGCCCATTTTCGCCGGCCAGAGCAAGCGCGTCCTCGCACAGCTCCGCGTTGCCGTCTGAAATAATTTCACGCAGCAGGTGGAGCGCACTCTTTCGTTCCTTGCCCTGACTCTGCGACAGATAGCTCTGCCAGCTGCCTGGCATCTGGTGAAAGAAGCGGGTGTGCTCAATGGCTCCCGGCTTGCGGCACAGCGTAGTGACGTACTGCGTCCAGTCGTAGATTTCCTCATTGTTGCCATAGCTGCGTTTGAACTTTCCAACCGGAGCATGGTCATGGAAGAACTCCACATGGTCGAAGAAAATCTTTGCCTGCACCTTTTCCCCTGCAAGGGTGGGCGAGAGTCCGTAACGGTTGGTATCAATTGTGACGAACCCGCTCTTGCCTACAGAAAGCGTTGTGTAGCGGAATACCGGGAAATCGTAGGCTGGCAGTTCAAGAAGCTTGCCGCATTCTTCTTCCCACAATTCCTGAATGGGAACCTTGCGGATATAGTGCGTGCGCTGGGCGTCTTTCTCACACCATTCCCAGAGAGATTCGTTGAATTCTGTGAACGATGTAATCTTCGGCACGGGGACAAAAGCGTTGCGACGGCTGTAACCAACCTTGTTCTCCACATTGCCTTTTTCGTTGCCGGATGCTGGATTGCAGAAATCAGCCTGAAAACGGTAATGCAGCATGAAACGGGTAAATCCGTCTGTGAGGATACGCTCTGTCCCACTGAGCACCTGCGCAACGGCAGTCGTCATGTTGTCGAACCGCAGCCGGGCGGGTACGCCGCCGATATGCGCAAAGATCCGTTTCATTCCTTCCAGCAGGCATTCCTGATTTTGTGATGGAAACACCTGCGTATAACCCTTGTTGGAGTATGGGAAGGAAATGGTCAGCGCATAGCCGGTATGCTCCTGTTCGTCGCTGCCGTAGTACAGCACTTCACCGAAATCCACCTGCCCACAGCCCTGCGGATGGGCAATGGCAGATAACCGCTGCCTTCTGCATGCATGGTGAACTTCTTCTTACGCGCATAGCGTTTGACACTGGAATAGCTTCCGGTAAAGCCGTGCTCGTCACGAAGCCGACAAAACATTCTCCACATCGTGTGGCGCTGCTTTCTCGGAATCCTCCGATCTGTTTCCAGCCACTCGTCTATGATGGGAATGAATGCTCCCAGCACGGGATAGCTCTCCGGCTCCAGATTCGGAAGCTCACTTTCGCCCCAGTCTTCCTGGTAGGCATACTTCTTGACCGTGTTGAAGCTGTGGTTGGTTCTGCGCGAAATTTCTCTCAGGCTTAGGTCTTCATTTTCAAAGAGATCTTTGATATACTGTATCTGAGCCATTCTTAACACCTTTCTGCTACCTCCCTTAGTTCTTGAGACAAACTAAGGATAGCGGATTTCTCCGGTGTTGACAATGGCTCACTTTCGTCCTGAGCCTGTTAACTTTTTCGCGCCCTTTTGACTCACTTACATTTTAGCGAATACATGCGGATTATTGCAGCAAATTATCTGCGGTTGATCATAAGCAGATGAGGGTCACAGCTTCTGGCAGTAATCAAGCGCGATATAGCAAGCGATCTCCAGCATATTCGTATCCTGCCTGTTTTATCAACATGGTTCGGAGCCCGCTCAATAGCTGTTAGTTCTCCGAACTGTTGGCCTTCCAGTTCAAGTATCCTTAGCATCCCTTCTCCTCCTGAAAACGAAGAAGGGACCGGCTGTTACACCGATCCCCTAATAGGTCTTATAGCTTTTCGCAGTAGTCCAAACTGCACCATCCCGCTCCGGATTTGAGCTTCATCCAGCCTTTATCGGAGCCCTTGCCCGCGCTTTCCGCAACAGCGGTAAACACGCCTTTGCCTGTGTATTTTCCAGTCCACTCGTAATCTGTACCCGGGCCCGTTCTAATCCGAAGGTCAGAAATGCTCACACGGACGCGATACGGGGTGAAGGTTTCCATCGCCGGTCCGTAGACGCACTTTCCGTCTTCATCGAAAACGGAAAATCCTTTATTCAGATCAGCGATATTTATGGCGTTCTGGAGAACCACGCACGCCGCAATCTGCGAAGACTTATCAGCCCACGACGTTCTCACACGGTAATACCGGGTTGTGCTCGTCGGTTTGGTCGGCATCGTAACCTCATCATACGCAGGCCGCCCATAACCGAGGATGCGGCTGTTATTCAGCGCATAGCTCCTCCGTGCCACCATGTCGCTGGTGTTGCCTTCGATGGTATAAACCTTGTCCCTTATGAGGTCGCCGTTTCTGCCCGGTACTGATTGCAGTTCCATATCCACAGCCGGGCTATTGTACACGCCGGGTCCTGAGATATAGAGCAAGAAGTCCTTGCTGTTCTTTCCCGCAAAGGTCAGATAGTTTCTGACGAATCTTGTCTTTATTTCAAAAAGGCTCATGTCCGTCTCGGACAGAGTCGGTATTCTCTGCATACGCACTCCTTTCCGCGCATGAAAAAAGCACCCTGGATTTCTCCAAGATGCTTTCTTGCGCTGTGTTATTGCTTTTTTACATCACGGCGACCCTATACGGCTCTATCTCCGCGATGTCCTTTGCCATACTCGTTTTCAGTGCCCGTATGTCGATGTCATTCTGCAAGTCCAGAAAATATCTGTCCGATACACCGAAGAACTTAGCCAATCTCAAAGACGTGTCGGGGGTAATTCTCCGTCCGCTGTTCAAGATAGACTGTATTCTGGACACAGGTACATGTATGCTCTGTGCCAGCTTGTAAGCCGATATATTCATCGGCTCCATGAACTCCTCTTTGAGAATTTCACTCATCGTAGGAGCTTTGATATACTCAGCCATGCTGCTCCTCCTCTCTGCATATCATAGTATGCCCACGCTCCGCTAATGATAATCCACGATTTCGACATTATAAAACTCATTTCGTTCTTCTACCGAAAAGCAAATGCGATACTGATCATTGATTCGAATGCTGTATTGTCCTTCCCTGTCGCCGTGGAGTGCTTCCAGACGGTTTGCGGGAGGAACTCTCAGATCCTCCAAACATCCCGCATTGTCTATCATGATCAGCTTTCGCAGTGCCACTCGCTGGATATCATGTGGGAGCTTCTTTGAGAAAATCTGCTGATAGATTTTCTGCGTTTCCTTGTCATTGAAGCTCTTTATCATGCAATTACATTATACCCGTTTTGCGTGTATATGTCAAGCGGGTATAATAAAAATTTGCAAAAAAGATTCAATTTAAGAGGAGCAGTTTGTTTTTTTACCTTCCCCACACCGCGCCGTCCTCGCCGAGCATCTCATTGATGCGCCGGACGATGGTGTCAGCAAGCTCATCGTCATTTTGTGCCTCGTAGCCGTTGACCACAACCGACAGACCGCCCATGTTGACAGTGTGGCTGTTGGATACGCCGCCTCCCGCCATTGCAAGCTGACCTGCGTTGAAGTCGGGTACGCTCAGACCTGTGAAAGCATTTCCCATAGAGGACGACAGTTCTTTCACCGAGTTCAGCACCAGTTTACCGCTGTCCTTGATGCCCTTCGCAAGAAGCTCCATGAAGTCGGGCATATACTCGTCCGCGTCCGACAGAGGTCCTTCCTCCGGCACGGAAAAGCCGAGCGTGATGTTGATCGCCGACGCAAGATTTCTCGCCGCGCTCTTTACCCGGTATGCGTTGTCGTTGATGCCCGCCGCCATCTGGACGCAGATGTCTTTACCCCAGACGTAGGCGCTGCTTCCCATGCTGAGGTAGCTTGCCACGCTGCTGCGGATGGAGGAGCAAGCACTGCTTACATTGCTCTTCATTGAGTTCAGGGCGCTGGTCATGTTGGAATTTGCGTCTGACATCTTCGAGCTTACTGTGCTCGCCACCTGTGTAAAGGAGCTACTGAAGGAATTCTTGATCTCATTGGTTGCCGAGGTCACATTGCTCTTGATGGTACTGAGCTGTGTGGTGATGGTATTCTTAATGGTTGCCCAGCTTGTAGTAGCATTCGAGGTAATCGCCGTGAAGGTATTTGCGATGGTGTTTTTTATTACACCCATTGCTGTATCCACAGCGCTCCGCATGGCCGTTGCAGAGGCGTTGATCGTCTGCTGCATCTTTGTCCACATGGAGGTCGTATCTCCGCTGCTTCCCGTCCATGCCTGGTTCATGACCTGATTGATGGAGGCGGATACTTTCTGGATTCCGCTCTGGATCTGGGTCATGCCCTGCGTAACCACTTGACCGATTTTGCTCCAGCTGGTGCTCGTAACCATCTGCACCTGCGCCCATGCCTGGGTAACTGCCGTTGTAACCTGTGTTGCCGACAAAGTCGTGCTCTGGGCGATCTTTGTCCAAGCAGTCGTGTATGCGGTCTGCACGGCCGTCATGCTGTTGGTGATTGAGTTTGCAAGCGTAGTACTTAAGCCATTCGCCGCCTGCTCCACCAGAGCCACATTTCCGTTGATGCCGCCTGCGATGTTGCTCATGAAGTCGGGCATCCAGCTCTGCATATCCGCCAGAGGTCCCTCATCCGGCACAGAGAAGTGCAGGAAGGAACGGATCTTGTTGGCGACCGAGCGCACAGCGTCGGCGACCGCGTTGATCTTGCTCTTGATACCGGACACGACATTGCCGATCATATCGGAGCCCCATGAGAATGCCTGTGAGCCGAGATTTTTAATGAAATTCACCGCGCTGTTGAAGCCATTGGTGATGGTCGTCTTGATGCCGGTGATCGTAGAGGATATCCCGGACTTCATGTTGTTCCAGATACCCGTCACCGAGGTCTTGATGGAATTCATGACATTGGTGACCGAAGTCTTGATGCCATTCCATGCGGTCGTGACCGCAGACTTAATGGCATTGACCACAGAGGAGACGGAGGTTTTAATTCCGTTCCATGCATTTGTAACGCCGGTCTTGATTGCCGTCATAACGGTGGTGATGACAGTTTTTATCCCATTCCAGACTGTGGTGATGACGGATTTTATCACATTTAGCACAGTTGTGATAACTGTCTTTACCGCATTCCATGCCGTAGTGAGCTTTGTCTGAATTGCCGTCATGACCGTGGAGATTGTAGTGCTGATGGCATTCCATGCGGTCGTAATGGCGGTTTTAATGACTGTAAGGACGGTAGAAATCACTGTCTTGATTCCGTTCCAGATGGTTGTAAATGTCGTCTTGATGGCATTCAGTATCGGCGTGAGGAAAGCCACAATAGCGTTCCAGACCGTGGTAATTGCCGTCTTGATGGCATTTAGCGCATTGGTAATAATGATCTTGATTGCCATCCAGATGATTTCAAACAGATACTTAAATGCAGAGAGCAAAGGCTCTATCGTGGTGTAAATGCCATTCCAGATCGTAGCAATGGTATTGCGGATCGCGTTCATCACTGTGGTGATCGTGCCGGAGATGGCATTCCATACGGTTGTAATCACAGTCTTTATCGTATTTACCACAGTAATTACCGCCGTGGAAATTGCCGTCCAGACCGTTGTGACGACCGTCTTAATCGTATTCATCACGGTTGAGATTGCTGTGGAAATGGCGTTCCACACCGTAGTGAAGGTCGTTTTAATCCCTGTCAGCACTGAGGTGAAGAAACCAGAAATCGCCGTCCAGATGTTGATTGCCACAGTTTTAATACCGTTTACGGCATTGGTAAAGAAGGTGCAGATCCCATTCCATACCCCCTCGAAGAAGGTCTTAATGCTCGTCCACACGGTATTCCAGTCCGTACCGAACCAGCTAAGGAAGGTATCTGCAAGGCTCCTTAGCATATTCAGAACGGAGGACAGTATGCTCTTGATCCCGTTCCAGATGCCGGAGAAGATCTCCTTCACACCAGTCCATGCCTGATCCCAGTTGCCGGTGAAGATACCGGCGAATACATCGAACAGCCCTGTCAGCACATCCAGCACCGTACCGAGAGTCGCCGAGATGATCTCAAACGCTGCTTCGAATACAGGTGCAAGCAGATTGCAGAAGCCGTCCCAGACCGCTTTCAGCACTTCGGTGATATTCTTAAAGTCAAAGCCGAGAGCGTTGAGCCTGTCCACGATGCCCTGAGAGAACGCCTCGAACTTTGCCTTCACGCCCTCCCAGATGGCGGTCACCTTATTTCGGAATTCCTCATTATTCTTCCATAAGTTGACAAATGCCGCTGTCAGTACGGCGATTGCCGCGACCACAATGGCGATAGGGCTTGTCAGAGCCGCGATTGCGCCCTTAAGAAGTCCCATCGCTCCGCCCGCACCTTTGACCTTGGCGACCACAGTTAATAGACCCTTCCCCAGTGAAGAAAATCCCTTCATGGCAGAGCCTACCGCACTGATGGTTTTGCCGAGGATGACAAGCAAAGGACCAGCCGCCGCGACAATGCCGCCGATGGCGAGTATAGTCTTTTGGGTTTCGGGAGACAATTCCGTGAGCGAATCCACAAACGCCGTGACCTTTTCCACAGTCCTGGTGAGAAACGGGATCACATAGTCGGCAAGTTTGATCGCCAGAGACTCCAGCGCACCGCCCAACTGCTCCAGTCTGCTCAGGAGGTTATCCTGCATGATGGAAGCAGTCTCACCTGCAATGCCGGAGCAGGTGTTCATGGATTCGGACAGCGCGTCATACTCGTCTGCCGTAAGGTTCAGAAGCGACAGCAGTCCCGACATACCCTCCTTGCCGCCGAGAACGGTTGCGTAGTAGGCTTTCTGGTCGTCATCCAGCGTAGAGAAGGATGTTCTCAAAATCCCGACGATTTCATTTAATGACTTGAACGAGCCGTCGCTGTTGGTGATGTTGATGCCAAGGTCAGCCATAGCATTCGCCATGGTGTCCGAGGGCTTGACCAAATTGGCAAGTACAGTTCTCAATGCCGTACCTGCCTGAGAGCCTTTGATGCCCGCCATGGACATTGCGGAAATCGCCGTGGTAACGTCCTCAATGGAAAGCCCCATGGACTGCGCAACCGGCGCGATGTATTTATAAGACTCACCAAGATCGGTGATGCCGATGGTGCCGGAGTTCGCCGCCTGAGTCATGAGGTCAGCCACACGGGACGAGTCCGCAGCCGCAAGACCGAAGCCTGTGATCGCGTCCGCTACGATGGTTGCCACAGAGCCGAGGCTCTCGCCGGAAGCCGCTGTTGCGTCCAGCACACCAGCCATACCGTCAAGGATTTGTTCGGTCGTCCAGCCCGCCTTCGCCATTTCGGTCATAGCGTCGGCAACCTCGCCGGAGGAGAACGCCGTGTCCGCGCCAAGCTGGATAGCTTTCTCACGCAGACGCTCGAAGTCCTCACCCGTTGCGCCCGTGATAGCCTTAACCTGCGACATGCCCTTTTCAAAGTCGGTAGCGACCTTGAGTCCGGCAACGCCGAGAGCAGTCACACCTGCGCTCAGAGGCATGAGCTTATTGCCCACACCCTCGATGGCGCTGCCCGCCGTCTGTAGCTTGCCGCCGACCTCATCGATCTTGGCAAGGGTGGCATTGGTGGTAGCCGCCTGTTTTTCGAGGTTCTTCAGAGCCTCTTCGGTTTCGATGATCTCACGCTGAAGCGCGTCGTACTGATCCTGCGTGATCTTTCCGTCAGATAGCTGCTGGTTTGCCTGCTGTGCAGCTGTTTTGAGGGTATCGAGCTTCTCTTTGGTTTCCTTGATTGCATCGGCTAAGAGTCTCTGCTTCTGCGCCACAAGCTCGGTGTTGGAGGGATCGAGCTTTAAGAGCTTCTCCACGTCCTTCAGCTGTGACTGTGTATTTTTGATTGTCTTGTTGACTGCCGACAATGACTCCTGTAATTTTGTCGTGTCGCCGCCGATGGTTACTGTAATGCCGCGGATGTCGCGTCCTGCCGCCATGGATCATCCCTCCCTTCCTGCTCTGGGCATGTTACTCAGCCGCAAGGGGCTGAAAAAAGGAAGCCAATGGATGACGCTCCATCAGCTCCCGTGATCGTTGCATGTTTTTCTGTTTCAGTGCTTCTGCGCTTCGGAGGAAGGAGTCCTCCACAAAGCGGTGTCTTATAACACTCCGCATTCGGTTGTACTCTGCGATGTCTTGTCGCAATCTGCTGTCCGTGGCGCACACCGGGTAGAACTCACCGCATAACGGACAGCGTAGGAAAGTAAGCTCAAGCTCAACCTCACCCTCCAGATAGGTCTCCGGCATCGCCGTTTCCGACACAGCGGAGCATTTTTCGCATTTTATCTGCATGATTTTCTCCTTCTTTTTCTGCATAATGAAGCCGCCTTTCTGCATATAAAACGGTCATTCTTTATGCAGATAGACGGCGTTTGGGCATAAAAATACCCCATCGGCTTGTTTACCGACAGGGTACTTTCGATTCGACTTTCGTGCTTATTTCGTTTGCAATATTAGCACCAAAGTTCAGTTTCAATAATCCATATCTGATTATTTTGCGGATTCCGCATTTTTATCAGACACACATTATTTTGAGATGAGGCTTTCATCCAGAAGGAAGTCCTCGATCCCGATATACTGAATTCCGTGTTCGTCCCTCCAAGGCTTAATGTAGTCTTTTACGACTACAATCTTCTTGAAGGAATCCGGAATGCGAAGCAGCGATGCGATTTCCTGTTCCTTCTTGTCAGGGTCGTCAATGGAAAGTGCGGACTGGATATAGTAACGCTCATCTCCGCGGTTGACCACAAAATCGACCTCTAACTGCTTGCGGGTATTTTTTCCGTCATCCTTCCTGACGTTCTGCTCCACAACGCCGACATCCACGTCATAGCCCCTGCGGATTAGATCATTATAGAGAACATTCTCCATCAGATGCGTTTCTTCCAGCTGTCTGAATCCAAGCCGTGCATTTCTTAAGCCCACATCAGAATAATAATACTTGACGGGAGTCCTGATATACTTCCGCCCCTTCACATCGTATCGTTCTGCCTTTTGAAGCAAAAATGCCTCCATAAAGTATCCGATATAGGTGTCGAGCGTATCCGGGGCAATCTTGATATGCCGTTCACTGTCAAAAGTGTTTGACAGCTTGCTCGGATTGGTAAGCGAACCGATGCTTGAAGCAAGCACATTCAGCAGGATTTCCAGCACCTCTGCATCGTTCTTTATCTGATGCCTCTCCAGCACATCTTTGATGTAGGTTCTGTTAAACAGATCGCGCAGATAGCGGCTTCTTTCTTCATGTGACTCGGTCAGCCACACCAAGGGCATGCCGCCGTAGGTGTAGTAATCTCGCCACACGCCACGCTTATCCCCTTCATAGTTCTCATACACTTCCGCAAAGGAAAGTGGATTGACGCGGATCTCATCTCCACGGTCACGGAACTGGGTCAGGATATCGGATGAGAGCATCTTTGAATTACTGCCGGTCACGTAAATGTCCGCGTTCGGGATTTTCATCAGCCCAAGTACTACATCAATGAAATTCAGCTTTTCGTTCGGGTCGTCCACATAAGGGTTCTGCACCTCAGTCACAAACTGAATTTCATCAATAAACACATAGTAACGCTTATTCTTATCCGTGATTCGTTCCTTCACGATTTTGTTCAGTTCAAATGGGTTACGGTATTTCGCATTATCAATCTCGTCCAGAGCAAGGCCTACAATCTGGTCTTCCTCGACGCCTGAGTCCAAAAGGTACTGGCGGTAAAGTGTGAACAGAAGGTAAGACTTGCCGCTCCGGCGCAAACCGGTAATGACTTTAATGCGCCCATTATCCTTTTTTCGGATCAACTGATCCAGATATTGTTTTCTGGCATACTGCATCGTCTTTTCCTCCATGATTTTTTTGCGGATTCCGCATTCTTTTCATGGATAGTATACCACAAAATCGTGAATAAATCAATAGAGATAGCTGATTTTTTTGCGGCATCCGCATTTTTTTCAGCTACACGCGATCCATATCACTCTGGGATGCCTCTTCCCTCCACTCAATTCCGTCTCTTCCGCTTTCGTTGAACATTTCGTTCACGAGACCGATGGTCAGAAGATCCAGATCCGCTATATTCAGCCCCAGCTGAACGCACCTGAGCATAAACAGAGCAGTCGTCATAGGCCGCTCTGTCTTCCTCAGTTTTTTCTTGCCGGCACCGTGGTCTTGATATTCATGCCCCACAGATCGATAAGCTCCGGAAGCACCTGGTAGATACTAAAGGTGTTAAACTGTTCCAGAAAATCGTCCACTGAGTCAGGCACGCCCTCCGGGTCGTAGTGCTTCGCCATAACCCAAGCGAGGGACTCGAACATCTCCAGAGAAAAGGTATCCAGCATCGACGCTTCCTCGGTGTTTTCCTTGATGGCGTCGTTAAGCGCCATGAGGTCTTTGTACACGTCCCGTCCAAACTTGTTTCTGTAGAGGCGCGGCACCGCTGCGCTCGCCTTAAAGCCGACTTCCTTGCCGTCAATTTCAATCTTCTTCGTTACTGCCATGGTATTTTTCCCTCCTGTTTTTAATCATGTAATGTTGGCGGGGATATTTCACCCCGCCGTAGTAATCAGCCCTGTGCCTCGTCTGTGGTATCCGCAGGCGGCATATATACCTCGGTGTACCACTTGTCGTAGGCTTCCTTGCTGGTGTTGGAGCTTGTCTTTGCCTTCACATAGCCGTTGGCGAGAGCCGAAGCCGTGATGGACAGCTCCTCGGTCTTGACTTCCTTCTCGTCCTCCTTGGTGTCGCCTTCCTGGGACGGACGGGACGCCGAGCAGCAGTAGAACACATGACGGATCGCCTTCTTGTCGCCGGTGAACTCGAACAGCAGCGCAAAGCGTTCAAACTCTGCGTCCGCGTTTTCGAGCAGCACACCGTTCGCATCCTCTTCCTCATGGAGGATGTCCTTTAAGAATTCCTCCGGGATCAGGGCAAGCTCCAGA
Organism: Bacteroides uniformis; assembly: GCA_963615155.1. Lineage (GTDB taxonomy): Bacteria > Bacillota > Clostridia > Oscillospirales > Ruminococcaceae > Faecalibacterium. The sequence goes on from CAVEGP010000010.1 coordinate 17,361, forward strand.
TCGCCCTCGTAGCCCGCGTTGTTGTTGAGGACGGCGAAAACCACATCATCCGCATAAAAGTTCTCGGTTTCGCCCTCCGGGTCAAGGGACAGGGATACCGCGCCGGGCAGTCGTACCGGCGTTGCGTAGCTTACATTTCCGTCCTCGTCGAAGGTCGCCTTGGCATAGTAGCAGTTCTTCAGACCGAAGCGGATCTTGTTTTTCTTATTCATTGGGTTACCTCTCCTTCCGGCTCGTCTGAGCCTTCTTCATCCTCATACTTAAGGTCAACCGTGACCTCGTAGAGAACCTCATACATTTTTTCATCCTCGATCCACACCTCGGACTTGTGAAAGAACAGCTCGTGTTCTGTGAGCAATTTCTCCACACGCGCCTCCAGCGGAGGATCTTTCTTATCCGTGTACAGCTCGATATCCAGCTCGTGCAGCTGGTAATAGAGCGTATCGTCCGCACCAAATGGGATGTTCTTTGGATACAGGAAACAGATAAAGGGCGGGTCTGGCGCATCGCCCTCGGAAAAATGGTCATAAGCGATGGGGAGCGACAGCTCCTCCAAAAGCCGGGGCGGATCATCTCATCCACTCCAGCTTATCTTTTAGGATTTCATACGGCATTGCGCCGTCTTTGGTTTTGCCATCCATGCCGATGATGATGTGATCAGTTGCAGGTGGGCTTGCCGCTGTATCTGTGGGCGGCTGTTCAGGCTCATCCTCCACAGTTGGCTTTGGCTCGGTAATCGTTACCCCCGCCTCGCCTTATTGATGGTCTCCTGCCCATAGGTCGTGCCATCGCTCCTGTGGCTCTGATCCCACTTCTCCCGAAAAAGCCGCGAAGCCCGGAACAGCCTGTCCATCTGCGCGGCGTCCTTGCCCGTCCAGAACGCCAGCTTGAGGCACAGCGCCATGTCCGCCTCGGATTGGCTGCCGTACTTTCCCTCCCAGTTTCCGTCATACAGCGCCGCAAAGAGGCCGTTGTCTCCGGAGCAGCGCGCCTTTTCCAGAACCTCCTCGTCAGACAGCGTCTCGCCGCTTGCACGGCTTTTCCGCTGGTTCTTCCTGCTCTCTTTTTTCGCCTTCTGGATGTAAGTCTCATAGATCCACGCAAGCGTCCCGGCATCCTGCGCGATCTCATCCGGCATACCGGCGATGTAGCTGTCGCATTCCTCCGGCGTGACCACGACGCCGGCGTTCGTATGCAGATTGCGTGAGAGTCCCTTTCCGGCGATGCCGTACATGATGCCGAACATCGTGCCCTTAGCCACCGTCCTGCGGTGCTTGTAATCCGGTCGGCTCTTGTCCTTCGCTTCTTCCAGCGGAATGCGGTAGACCGCGCTGGTGGTAATGGCATGCACGTCCTCACCGCGGCGGTAGGCGTCCAGAAGCACCTGATCCTGTGAAAGATACGCCACCAGCCGGATCTCCGCCTGGGAATAGTCGCATTCCAGCAGCGACCAGCCATCCTCCGCCACCATAAAGTTCCGCACACCAATGGGGTCATCGCCCGCCGCCACCTGATTCTGGAGATTGGGGTTCGAGCAGGCAAATCGCCCGGTTGCGGCTTTTAACGGCATGAGATCCGGATGAATCCTTCCCGTCACGCGGTTGATTGCCCGGGCGTATCCGTCAAGATAGGTGGTCTTGAGCTTCGCCCACTTGCGGTACTCAGCCACCGCGTCGAAAAGCCCCGCCAGCTCCGGCTTATTGTCCATACACCATTCCTTCAGAAGGATCATGGCCTCATCATCCATAGCGGGCATTCCCTTATCAGTGCGGTTGAGCACGGGCAGCTTCTGCGCCGCGTACAGCCAGTCTCTGAACGCCTTTGTGCTGGCGTTCGCGCCGATTTCAACGCCGCCGGTCAGCGCGTCAATTTCAGCGCGGTACTTTCGGATATTCTCATCGCAGAGGCTCTCCTTCGATGCCATCGCAGTCTGATCCATGAGAATGCCGTTGTACTTCATCATGCCGACGTACACGGCGGTTGGGGACTCCAGCTGCTCCGTCACCCACTGATGGCGCGGCAGATACCGCTGAAACCATGCGTTGAATTTATAGTAAAGTCGGAGCGTGTAGTCCGAGTCGGCGCAGGCGTAGCGGGTAGTCTCCCACTCATCGGGGTCCATCTCGTCAAAATGTCTGCCGCCGGTCACGGTTTCAAAGCTCGGCATATCCGCCTGAAAGAGCTGCGTCGAGAGCAGCTTCAAGCCGCTGTCATGCAGGTTGCGGAACTCCATCTGCGCCTTGAGCGTCAGCTGTGCCGCAGCGATGGTGTCATAGCAGGGCTCCTGAACAACGACGCCCATCTTATAGAGGAACATCGCCTCGAAAGCCAGATTGTGGGCGATCTTCACACGGTTCGGATTCATAAAGACGGCATCCGCCGCATACCGCCAGAAGGCGTTCGGATCGGGCATGTTCCTGCCGGCGCGGTGCGCCACGGGCACATAGAAAGCGTCGCCTTCCCTTGTCGAGAAGCTGCACCCAACGATGTGGGATCTGTGCGCGTCCAGCGCGGCGCGGGGTTCTTCCCGATAGGGCTCGTCCGGCGCGGTCTCAAAGTCAAAGGCGACCGGTTCCGTGCCGGACAGCTCCCGCTTTATATCATGCAGATCGGTCAAAATTCGATAGTTCATTTCATTCCCTCCAAGGTCGCCGGAGGGAGGTCGCCCTCCCATCCGGTCAGACCGCGTCGCTTACTTCAACGGCTCGATGACCTCGCCCGTCTCCGGATCAACGCCTGTGAACGGGTTGTCCTCCTCGGTCACAAGCGCGGCGGTGCCGAGGTTCATGGCATAGCCCTTCACCATTTCGGTCATCTGCTCGATCACCGTCCGCTCCTCGCCGGTCAGCATGCGCTCGATGGAGAACTGAGCCTGCGAAAAGTCGATGCCGGACTTGGAGCTGGCCTTGCGGATGCTGATCTTCGTCACGACCTGATTGATACGGCGTCCCTTCGTGAGCAGCCGCTTCATATAATTCGTGAATTCCTTCAGCGACCCGGTCGGCAGATTCAGCATCATGGGGAATACCTCGCCCTCGCGGATGATGTAGAGCATGCGGCGGTTCTTGCACGCCTTGGATTGACCCTCGCCGGAGGCGTACTGGTTGTACGGGCAGGTCTTGCAGCTTCCGCCCGGCGTACCGATGCCGGTCAGACCGTCAAAGCTGCCGCAGTCGGGCGGATTGTTTCCGCCCTGATACTTGTCGGTGTAATAGGCGAAGGCGGGATGGTTATACAGGATGACGCACGACAGGCTCTTGACCATCTCCGGCTCATCCCCGTCGCCGGGAATTTCCAGAATAGTCGTACCGCCAGCCGCAAACTTGATGCGGTCGATCTGGAAGTCCAGACCCTGGCAGTCCTCCGCCATGATCTCGTTCATCAGGGCAAGTCCGTCGGTGTTGGCGTATCCGCCGGTCATCTGGGTGTTCCCCGCTACCGTCATTTCGGTGGTGTTCTTGTTCTCAGTCATTTAAATTTCCTCCGTAAATTTTTAAGTTGGTTATGGTGAAATTGCGTTCGGGTTCAATGCGTGTCTATGAATCGGTCTATTGTGCTTCAGTCCCATACGTTTCCATGCATCAATGTTCACTGCGCCTTTCGGCTTTATGCTTTACGGATGCCGACCGTCACCTTGTCAAAGGTGTTTACGACATCGGAGAGCCAATCCGGAAGCGACTCTTTCTCCCCTGAGAGTGCGATCTGTTCCTTGCAGAAGCTGGAGAGCGTATTGGCGTTGACGGACTCCTTGACAATATCTCCGAAACCGTGCGCCTTGAGTTCTCGGATCATGTCCTCGCTCATGCCCGCCCTAGGAGACGCGAACAGGCGGGAATTGAGGTAGAAGGTCGAGCCGCTGTGTGAGAAATTCGGACATTCCGCCTCAGCCATCGCGTCGGACAGTTCCCGGTCGATCCGTTCGATCTCCTCACTCACGCTCTTGACCGCATTCTCCAGTTCCTTCTTCTGCTGCTTTTTCGCCTTGAGTTCGTCCGCGAGAGCAAAAATCGCGCTGCTGATCACTGTCTTTTTATTATCCATGATACTTTCCCTCCTGAGAATGAAATGGGTTCCAGCCTGCGCGGTAATCGTCCACGATCGCCCTCGCTAGGTCGACTTTGCCTTGCAACGCCTTGATGACCTGCTCATCGATAGTTCCTCGGGCGATAAGGTAAATATAATGGCAGGTCGCTTTCGCGCCGATGCGGTGAATGCGCGCCTGCGCCTGCGTGAAGTTGGACATGGAGTAGTCCATCGAGTAGAACACCATCGTGTCTGCCGCCGTCAATGTCAGTCCCAGTCCGGCCGCCGCAATCTGTCCTACAAACACACGGCAGGCGTCGTCCTCCTGAAAGCGTCTGACCTCCTCCGCTCTGTCCCGGACTCCGCCGCGCACCTGGGCATAGCCGACGCCGCGCTTTTCAAGGAGTGCGGTGATACCGTCAAGCTCCGCCACAAACCTCGCCATGATGACGAGCTTCCCGCCGTCCGCCATCACCGAGTCCAGAATGTCGTCCAGCGCCTCCAGCTTGGCGCCGCTGACCTCGTGCATGGACTTGTCGTCGTCGCCAACGAAGCCGCCCGTCACCTGTGAGAGCCGGAGAATCTTCGTCAGAACGTTGCTTGCCGTGATCTCTCCCCGTTCCATCTCGCAGTAGGACTCTTTCGCAAGCTCCCCGTAGAGCTTTCGAGCCTTTGGTTCAAGCTCCACATATCTGGTCTCCTCCGTGGTGTCCGGCAGATCCAGCGCCTCGGATTTCGTCACACGGTACGCGACACTGTGAAGCCGCCGCAAGAACTCGTCCGTCCTGCTTTTCCGGAACACAGGCGTATGCAGACCGTAGCCGGTCATATCGAAGAAATGCCCGCGGAACACATAGAAGCTCACGCCGAAGACGGTCGGGTTTACGAAGCGGTACTGGCTCCACACGTCCAGCTCCCTGTTGGTGATGAGCGTACCGGTCAGCAGGAGCTTGTACCTTGCCTTGTCGCCCAGATGATGGAGCGCCTTGGACTGTCTGGTTCTGCCTTCTTTGATCTTATGACCCTCGTCGGCGATCACCAGATCGGCGTTATACGCCAGCAGTTCCTTTTCAAGCCGCCACGCGCTCTCGTAGTTGACGACAACAACATTCAGCCTGTCTGGGCACGTCCTGGTCAGGAGCTCTCTCTTATCCTCCATCGTCCCGGTCAGAACGACGGTATTCACCGGCACTCCTGCAAAACGGCTGAGTTCGGACTCCCACACGCCGAGAAGTGAGAGCGGCGCTACCACCAGCACCCGTTCTGCCAGATCAAACTGATGGAGAATCCCCGCAACGGCAATGGCTACCAGCGTTTTCCCACATCCCATTTCCATGAGCAGCGCCGTACCGTTGCTATAGGTCTTTCCGTCCATCAGACCAAATTGACGGCAGACAAAATCGAAAGCCTCCTGCTGATGGCGGTAGGGCTTCGCTCTGACCGGCATCTCCATTGAGTTACCCATGTGACGTCATCTCCTCCTGCGTTTCACCAGTTCTCATCCGTGCCGCCTCCGGCACGCCCTTGGCAAAAAAATTTCTGTGTTTTGTGCCGTCAGTGACTTCCTGTGCCGTTTCCGCATCGGATACAGCATAAAAATAATCGTTGACAGACTCCTCCGGAAAGCAGAGCATGAATTTCTCGATAAAATCCCCGCCAACTGCGCATTTTTCCGTGCGTATCCGCCACAGCTGGGATCGGCTGACGCCCAGTTTCCGCGCAAACGCCGCGTCGCTGACGTCTCCCTGTAGTTTCAGGAACGCGCCTGCATCCATGCGAATCATTTAATCTTCCTCCTTCTCCGGGCTGACCTCGCCCTTTTGTCTGAGAATAGTATATCATACCCGTGCCGCCAATGCAACAGCAAATTGTAAACATTTTAGAATTTCAGAGAAATTGTTGCATTAGTGCAACAGATATGGTATACTAATACCGTGAATACCTGTGGGCGTATGAAATTCGATGTTTTTTCACATGCTTACCGGTACCACTTAGAAATGGAGGATCTATTATGGGAGAGAAATTAGGAGACGCTATTGCCCGCCGCAGGACGGAAAAGGAAATGTCCCAGCGCGAACTGGCGTTAGCGGTAAAGGTAAGCAACTCTACCATAGCGAGAATCGAACGCGGAGAGTCTATTATTCCCAGCAACGAGACGCTGCGCGCCATCAGCCAGACCCTTGACCTTGACTACAACTATCTTCTCGCTCTGTGCAGTCAGATTGACGACGAGCCGGAGATCCGCATGATTCAAAGAGCCGCTCACAACATGACTCAGGAGCAGAAGGAGGACATGATCAAAATTCTTCAGCTCTCCTTCAAGGATGCTTTCACCAAGGCCGGCGGCGACGAAGGGAAGTAACGCTTGATCTTAATGCAAAAAAGATACCGCGCCGACTACGCAAAGGCGGTCAGGGTAGCGGCGGAGGTACTGGAGGATTACGCGGTCTCTCAGATACCCTTGCAGCTGGAGCAGATTCTGAACGCGCTGTCCAACGAGATCGCGCTCATGCCCTATAGCGCGCTCATGGCGAAACACGGCTTGAGCCTTTCCGATGTGATCCAGCGCATGGACAGCGATCTCGGCGCTTGCGTTTACAATTCGCAATCGGCGCAGTACATCATTTTCTACAACGACACGCTGTCGGAAGCATGGTCTCGCTTCACCATCGCCCACGAACTGGGACACTACTTTTTGGAGCATCATCTGCATGCCGGAACCGACATCCTGGGAAGGACGTCGATCCCAGAGAGGAAGTATAAGGAATACGAGAACGAAGCGAATGCTTTTGCCCGCAACCTGCTCAGTCCCGCTCCGCTCGCCGGACTGGTAACCCAAAGCAGGTCGGAATCTGTCGCTTCGGATATCGCGAAAGCGTTCTTTATTACATCCAAAGCCGCCGAGACCAGAATCGCCTTTCTGAAACGCGACCTCTCATATTGCACGGCGGCGATGAGGGAAATGCTCCTGCGGATCAAGATCGCAGCGTACCCGCTTGTCTGTGAGAAATGCGGATATGCCCTGCCGGAAACGGCGGAGTTCTGCCCTGCCTGCGGGGGGGGACCGGGAAGAAGCGGACGCTTCGCTTCAGGATGCTGCCCGATCCGATTCCGGTCGATTCGTTCAATTCCGTGCGAATGTGCCCGCATTGCGGCAACACCGAGCTTAGTCCCGGCGCTGCGTTCTGCCGCGTCTGCGGAAAGCCGGTCATCAACATCTGTCATGGCTCGGAGCGCGCTCCACTTGCCGGACCGCACCACAATCCGCACTACGCCAGATTTTGCCTTGTCTGTGGGGCTGAAACCGTTTTTCAAACACATCAGGTCATATCGGAGGATATAGAGCATATGCACGCACCCATTCATTACAACGACGGCGTTCCCTATGACGAAAGCACCATGCGGGTCAGGCAGTGTCCACGCTGCCACAACAGCGATTTCAGTGAGAACGCGCAGTACTGCCGCATTTGCGGGATGGATCTCTACAACCGCTGCGACGGCATGGAGCAGGACAGTTACGGCAACTGGTATGAAAACGAAAACGCTCACCATTGCAATCCCAGCAATGCGCGCTACTGCGAAACCTGCGGCAGACCAACCTTCTTCTATGAGCAGAAGATTCTGTGCGACTACGCCAAATTCAAGCCGGAAGCCGAAGACGGCGGCGACGATGGAGATGCAGATGGCGGCATTATCCCACCGCACTTAAAGAATGTTTTTGCGGAAATCGCCGCCGCTCCAGAAGCGGAGGGTTATATTCCGGAGCAGGACAGCGCAGAATTTGTGACGGTCGACGATGACGAGCTTCCCTTCTGACCGTTCCTGTCAAAAATAATAATTTAAGAGAACAAAAGAGCCACAACAGTTTTGAATCATCATCCTCATGATTTTTCATTTCCGCTGTGGCTCCGTTGTTTTTGGTTCAGCTCTCGTCAGAGCTTCGCCTTAATCGTGGAGTTACTTCTTGATAAATTCCTGCGTCTCTGTCTTCCCGGCAATCGTCCTTCTCTTTTGAATCATGTATGTGGCTGTAATTTTTTGCATAACACCAAAGCCATTCTATCTATTGCTTCAACTTGCATTTTACTTATAACCTATTCCGTTCAGACTTCCGCCGTTCGACTTGCAGGCGTTAAGCTCTCAGGCGCCGTTCACCCTGAGCCGGAATCGACTCGCTGCATAGCAAAAGCCATCAATAATTATCGACAACATCCCAAGATCAAACCTCCTTAATTGCGTATTTCCAATGCGCCGTCACACGTTTCCGTGCGTATCTCTATGTACATACACTCACTGTGTTCATCCAGCACATCGCCCACGCAAGCATTTTAATTTAATGTTCCAAATCTGCAATCCGTTTTATCGCGTATCGCCTGCGGAAGCGTTTCCACTCTGAACCCTCTGCCCGGCAGAAAGACAGTTCATACAATTCATCGCAATTCCGTTGCTTCTTCTCCGAAGGAAGAGTCACTCCCTCTTTTGTGCAGAGCCGATCCTACGGGCAAACTCTCCGACGCATGCTTCAATCGATAAAATACGGTTGCCCCATCATTTTGATAAAACCAGAGTCATCTAACTATAACTGATCTTGACACCATGCTTATCTCCTTTCCGACTGAATTCTTCAATTCCTTGTATCATCATGTTCAGCATTTTCTGTTTCGGTGTCCAGCGCAGCCCCTCCAGGGCTTTCACCCTGTCGGGGATGCACCGGAACCGTGGCTCGGGTGTTACTTAAGGCGATCATTCTTTTCCTGCTTGGGCGGCTTTTATTGCCGCCCCGGTTTCTCCCGGTAGTCTTTACCCATTGCGTCTTTCACCTCCGCAGAGTATTCCTCGCACAGCTGCCTGAACAGCGCCTGTGCTCTGGGGCCTGCCGCTTCAAGGAAGAGTTCGAGAAGCTCGGTCGGCACAACACTGTAATCATCGCGCAGACGAATCTCGTCGTACACTGTGAGGATCGCGTTGTTGCCCTGCGCCGCGTCTTCTTCGGCCTGACCGATCATCTCCTGCGGAGCACCGTGCTCCCTCAGCCATCGGATGACCTTAAAGTTACGCTGTTGGAGATTACTGTTGAACTCCGCTACACGCTCAGAGTCCATCAGATCAAGAAGGAAGCCGCCAACTTCCTCAACACCCGATACCACATCGCGCCGAATACTCGAAAATTCGCTGCTCAACATGGTATTTTTTCTCCTATTATTTTTCTAGTCCCGCGTCGCCGTGAAGTCATATGTGGCGGGACCGCCTGGATTGGGAACCGGCTCACCGTTGATGTCAGTGGTCTGAACCGGTCGCTGTTGTGTAAAATTGCGAAGATCTTCTGTCAGCGTGATGTAAAACTCCCCACCCGTGCCGACCAGTCTGGCCTTATCAAAGCCGTCATATATCGCAGGCTGGTTCGTCATAATCACAACGAACTTGTCCTTGATGTCGTCATCAAAGATGCTGTACGCCATCAGAAGATTCCGCTTCGTTTCCCTCAGCTCATCCTCAACTGCATCCGGCGCGCAGAACGCCGGGATGCCCACGATGTCCTTGCTTCCCCTTGAAGATATGACGAACATCTCCCTCTGATTCTCGGATGAGTACCTATGGCCTAACTGCCCGCTCCCTTCCAGCGTAGACGCCGCGAGGTATGCCGGGAACGCAGCAGTCAGAACGTCAGTGGGCACAGCCTCCCTATCGCCCGGCGCGAGTCTTTTTTCTTCATCGGTTGCCACAACGTATGGATATCCCGCCGCTGCCATCACAGCACCCAGGGTAATCCCGTTTTGTGGCTTACTCGTCTCCGCCGTCAGCTTCGTGAGAGATCTCCGCGTCGGCGCTGACTCCAGCTTGCCGGTCGTAAGCCGGGACAGAAAGCCCTCGGATAGTCCGCTCTGATTTGCGAACTCCCTGAGCGTCCGCCCGCCGATTGCGAGCTTCGCCAACTCTGCCAGCTGCGCCTTATCGTAGATTTGCTCCGCTGCACTTCCATTCTTGTCCGTATACATGATTTTAATCTTAACCTCCGTCTCAGGAGCCCGTTTTACCTGCAGTACCATCATGGCTTTCGCCCAGAGGTTTTTTGATATGCAGGTCAGTCGGTGTTTCAGTTGACAGTCGGCACATTGCAAACAATGTGTCACACCGTGGCTTTCGCACTCAACCTGTTTTTCTCCCGTTATTTTGTCGAAGAGGTCATTACTGCCCGGATGAGAATCGTTCCCTTCATCCTTGCATGAACCCTTCGACTGGATTCCTGCCCGCCCTCGCGGGTCAAACAATGTCCTTCTTCCGGCAGTCCCGCGTCCGCGGTGTGGCTGCACACCATAGTGACCTCCTCCTCTCCTTTGCACATCCCTTCATCTGAAGGGGTGCGTGGTCATCTTGCTTTCTTCGTACTCGTTGGGATCCCGATCCGTGGCAGCAGCCGCGTCTCCCGATCCCATCCGACATATATATTATCGCATAGATGCGACATCTTGTCAAGCATAAAAAGCATATTTTATGATTTTCGTTTTTATTCTCCATCTTTCTCGATTTATTTCTTGCGTTTTTATGACAAACACTGACGGGATTACACATCATATTGTGGTCTCACGCCGGATCGGACACAACGCAGAGGTCGGCAAGTACCCATCTTGTACACATATGCAAAAAACCGGGGCGTTGATTCCCGGCTTCCCAGCATCGCGTAAAATTAATGATTTTCTTTCTCCATGACCGGCTGAAAAATTATTCACAGAATTTTTATTCAGATAGTTGCCCTTTCCTGTCTCACTGCCATCCTATAGTGGCGGGTCCACCGACCAAATCACCGACCTGTATTGTCCTGCCACAGGCTCTGCTATGCCTCCCGTGGTGGCAATATTTACTCTTTCCCCCGCCACCTTACCCCGGCTGTCCTGCGACAAAATAGGTTCGGCGCTGACGACAACTCACTCCGGCGCCGATCTATATTGTCGGACAACATGGCTCATCAGCATTAATACCTTGACTTCAAAAGTGCGGACAGGATGGCTATATCCTCTTGCCGGACAACTTTGATGTTATTGTGATTGCCTTCAACGAAGTTCAATTCATAACCGAGGTTATACAGCAGAAGCGAACAGCAGCTTTCGTCCAGCTTATGCTTCTCTCGTTCCGCTTTATCAAATATTCCGCAGAGTACCGCATACTGATAAGCCTCCGGGGACTGAAAATCATACAGCCGATAGCGATCAACATACTCCAGACGCTCTTTTTTAAGGAACATAACCTTGTCGTCCATTGGCTCACAGATAACTGCCGCGCCATTGCAGGAATTCAGCAGCTTGGATATGATTTCCTCTGTGACCAACGGTCTTGTGGACTCCTGCAAAATTACGATGTCCTCATCGTCGCAATTCAGAGCTTCAAGTCCTCTTTTTACCGATAGGATTCCCGTCTCTCCGCCTGGGATAATGCCTCGTAACTTTTTTATTCCATATTGCTCCGCATAAGCCTTAACGATTTTGTCCCATCCCTGCAAACATACTATATAGATATCATCAATCGCCGGGTGACGCTCGTATGCTTCCAACGTGTACATGATAACGGGCTTTCCAAGCACATTAATAAACTGATTCGGTATATTTTGCTGATTGCGTGTAGATTTACCGCCGGCAAGAATGATCGCGATGGTGCGCTTTCCCTCTTTATTGGGAATAATAAACTCTATTCCCCTACTCACTCCGGTTTTGAGAAATTCCACTGATGTGTCAAGTGCCTTTGCAAACCGCGGCAGCTTATTCTCCGGAACCTGATTTTCACCGGCTTCTATCTTTGTTATCGTAGATCTGGTTTTATAGCCGAGCTTATCTGCCAACTCCTGCTGGGAAAGTCCCAGCTCCATTCGTCTCTGCTTTATATTTTCAGCAACACCCACGCTTAGTACGCTCCTTTGACCTTTGTTGCATATATTTTATCACAAAAATCTCCAGAAATCAACACCTGTTGATTAACGATTGTAAAAATTTAAGGGGCAGTGCTGCCTGCCCCTTGATGCTGATTATTGCGTTTTTGTTCAAATCAGAATATTGCCATATAGAGAATAACGCCCAGAACAGCTCCGATGATGGGACCGATGACCGGCACAAAAGCATAGCTCCAATTGCAGTTTCCCTTATTTTTGATTGGCAGTATCTTATACAGAATCCTTGGTCCTAAATCTCGCGCCGGATTGATAGCGTATCCCGTTGTACCCCCAAGAGACATTCCAATCGCGCAGATTATTCCAAAGACGTAAATGTTACTTATTCCCGAGGCCAATCCTTCGACCTGCGCGATTCCTTTTATCGAAAACATCAGGACAAAGGTACACACTACCTCAGATAAAATATTAAGCGGAATATTTCTTACCGAAGGTGAGGTGGAGAAGCACGCCAATTTCGTGCTGGGATCTTCCGTTGCGTCAAATTGATCCTTGAACATCAGCCAGACAATAAACTGACCAGCCATCGCACCTAAGAACTCCGCGATGATATATCCGGGAACGATACCCCACGATATGCTGCCGTCAAGGGCCAAAGCAATTGCAACCGCGGGATTAAAAACAGCGCCAGATTTCGCTCCGAAAATGAAGGCCGGAATCATAACCGCAAAGCCCCAGCCCAATGTTATCTGCACAGATCCCGCACCTTTCATGCCCGACCGTTCAAGCAAGACGTTAGCAACGACGCCGTTGCCAAGAATAATGAGTATAAAAACGCCTACAAATTCGCATATGTATGCCTGCACGCTTCAGAACCTCCTCACCTATTTTGATATTTACTGATAGCCGGAAACGCCTCCTTGGAGAGTCCTTCATAGCACAATTTCCATATCTCATAAACTTCGTTGTACTGCGCCATACCATCAGCTGTCGGCTCATATACATCCTTAACATGAACCATGGATTCAGAGGCTTCTTTGAGATCATCGAAAGCTCCCACGCCCACAGCGCCAATCATAGCCGCGCCCAATGCAGTCGCTTCCGGTGCCTCAACAGTTTCTACAGTACAGCCGTATATATCAGCCTGGATCTGATTCCAGAGCTTGGAACGAGCGGCGCCGCCTGTGACACGCAGTTTTTTGAAGTTCGAGAATCCGGCATTTTTCAGAGCCTCGAGCATTTCTCTCATTTCAAAGCAGATGCCTTCCATTGCAGCCCTCAGCAATTCCGACTTGGTCGTAGAGAGCGTCATGCCGACAAGCGCGCCTCTGGCGTTTTCATCATAATGCGGGCAGGCCGCACCAGCCAGCCACGGCAGGAACATCGTTCCCTTCGAGCCTATCGGCGCTTTACCGGCTGTTGCTGACATGATATCATAGACATCCAAACCCGAAATATCTGCCGTTGTCATCTCAAATTGAGCGATGCTATTCCTCATCCATCTGTAGGAGGATGCGGCCGCCGAGGCATGTCCCTCCATCGTATATCCTCCAGCAGGATGCCCTAAGACATGGCACTTACCATTCGGATCTCTTACCGGATTTTTTGAATAACCTATGCACAGTCCCGCCGTTCCTAGGCAAACAGAACCCAGACCGGCTTCGCCTGAATTTCCTACGCCAACCGCGCCGCACTGCTGATCTCCAGAGCCAACAAACAAAGGAGTGCCTTCCTTCAAGCCCGTCTTATTGGCAACCTCTCTGGTTACATGTCCAATTAACGTGCCGGGATCTGCGCTGTCGGGATACTTGTCGATGTCCATGTCAAAAACATCACACAGCTCTTTGCTGAACGAGAAGTCGTCTCCATTTGTGACAAGCCACCAGTTGTTATCGCTGTTTTCTTCGATCCAGCCCTCAGCGCCAAACGCATGAGAAAGAATTGCGTGTGGTGTGATCATCTTATAGGTTTTTTCATATACCTCAGGCATGTTGAGCTTAAGCCAGAACGCTCTTGTGCCGCACTGCACAGCTCCAAGTGGATGACCGCATCTGTTGTACAGATCCTGCTCGGTCATTCCATGCTCGGCAAGTTTCTGCCTTGCCCATGCGAACGTTTCTGCTCCGCGCAGATCCTGCCAGATGAGCATATTTGTGAGGAAGTTGCCGTCTCTGTCGATCGGGACCATCGTCGTTCTTTGGTTCGTAAAGCTCAGCGAAGCGATTTGGGAAGCATCGATGTTTCCATTTTGGATTGCTCCTCTTGCCGCTTTATAGGCAAGATCGACTATATCGTAGGCGCTTTGCTCAACGCGACCGGGTATTGGATAAATGGTGGGCGTTTCATAATAATCCGAGGAAATCTGGTTCCCATGCGCATCAAATATTGCGCATCTGACTCCCATTGTCCCGGCATCAATGCTTGCGAAGTACTTATTGCTGAAGTTCTTGTTCATTTTCATTCTCCTCTCTCTTGTTCGAGATTTAAATATGCCCGAAACAGCTTTAGGTCGTCCTTGGTCGTTATTTTCAAGCGGTTCGCGTCGTTGTCTCTAACGAAATACGTTTTCCTGCCGTATGTATACATTAGGCTCGGAAGGTAATCCCTTTCAGCCTTCCCTTGATCATCTTTGTCTGCCAGCATATAAAGGTCGCAAAGCTCGCCGAACTTCATTGTCCACGGCATATTTACTTCCAGATAATCTTCTTTGTATGCGTTTTGATCTGACCATTCATCGTTGATCTTCTTGCACATACAGAACAAGCACGGCAAAACAGCGAAGGCATTGCCCTTCTCTTTCGCTTTCAGAATAGTGCTGTTTACTGTCTCCTCGCTCACCAAAGGACTGATGCTCATGTGGATAACAACAATGTCGTCGTCAGCCACCTTGTCCCTTAGGTTATACACACCATTCCTTATCGAATCTTGGCATGTCTTTCCGCCCTTGCATACCCACTTAACCTTCTTGTAGTTAAACTTACGAGCGATCTCCCAGTTATACTCAATGTACTCTTCAGCACAAACTATCTCTATAGCCTCTACAGAATCCGTCTTCTCGAATTTTTCCAAGGTGTAGGCAATAATAGGCTTGCCATTAATCTCTATATATTGCTTGGGTACGTCAGCTCCCATTCGATTGCCCACACCGCCAGCCAGAATAACTGCAACATTCACTGTGCTTTTTACCTCCCAAAGCCTGTAGATTTCCTCTATGGCTATTTTAGCATAGCACATTATGTTGATTTTGTCAATATGTAAATCACCATAAATCAATCACAGCTTGTTAACTTTCTATGACTATGCGGCTGTTGTGGGCTTTTGGCCAGCTTTATAATCAACATCTTTAGGTGAAGAAATCAACAATGCTGAAATAGTGTGTATTCCGAATCTTAGGACAAGTCTATTATTTCCGTCACTAACTATATGCTGTTCTCTCTAATACTGTCATTTCTTTGCATTTTCGTCGGCGCTGTGATCAACCCAAACCTGCAAAACATACCGTAGATATACGATACACCTCGGATGTCCCCTAGGGTCTTCGGTCTTTCCATGACTGTACCGATTTCTTCTATATTTCCAAACGCCAGCATCACCGAACTCCACGCAAGGCTCTTACTGCCTTCCCTTCGGTCGATCCACAGTTCCTTTGTGAGGGAACCGTTCCGTCCGGGTTTTATCTCGTACCTGAAGGGCAGACCCTTGACTGTGTGAAAAACATAGCCCCGGAAGGCAACCACGCAAGACCAGAGCGTTTCCTCGTTCGGCTCCTTCAATAGCCTTTTCACCGTCCTATACCTTCTCTGCCGTTCTGCACCGACGCTGATCTTCTTCAGCGGCACATCCTCCGGCTGGTACACACCTTTCGCATATGGAAGATAGGACGTGACAGAAGATTTTGATAATTTTAGAATTTTTGCGGTTGATAGGATTGCCGTATTATAATCCTGCGTTTCTCTAAATTCTGCAAACGCATCCTGCACCTTCTCCGCAGTCTCTGATTCATACACGCCGGCAGTGATGAGGAGTTTGCGCACCTTGATAGGGTTAAGACCGATTTCCTCTGCTATGGATTGCAGGGAACAATCCTCCTCATAAAGCGCCACAGCCTTCCCCATCTGTTCTTTCAGGTTGTTTGTAGAATTGAACTCCGGCTTCGATTTCTTCCGCCCGCCGCCGGGTTTGCGTTGGTTACCCACAAGCTATTTTCCCTCCTTATTTCCGTCACTAACTATACATCGTGACCACACGGTCATCCCACCGTGCGGCTTTATTACTGTCACGGGACACCCGAGCTGAGAATTTCGTGTCCAGCATTTTTCTTTGCGAAAACTATGTCCCATCATTCTGCCAGCCATTTTACATTCTGAAGCACAGCGTCCTGCTTTTCCTGAGAGCTTTCTGAATGCTTCCAGCAATTCTGTCTCCTTTACATTTACAGGTGACTCAGCTCTATTCCCACTCGCAAGCCAGCCGACATCAACATTTAGGAACTCTGAAATCGCGCAAAGATGCTCACAGAAATTACGGCTTCTTCCAGCTTTCCATGCACTGAATGTACCACGAGGAAGATCCAGAAATTCTATCAACTCCGCATATTTTTTCCCTTGCTGTTCCGTTTCTTCAAGAATACGCTCAAATATTTCATCCGCTTCTTTCGTATTTTCTTTGTTGTGCATAGCTGGTCTCCTCGCTTCGGTGGGGATTTTTTATAACTTTTTGGTGTTGGACACAGATTTCTCAGCAGGACATGGTTTTCTCATTTTTCGCGTCCCGTGACACGTGACAACTCTCCCACACGTTCACTTCGTTTTCTTATCCGGTGCAGCCACCAACCCAAACCTGCAAAACATCCCATAGATATAGGACACTCCGCGTATATCCCCCAGTGCTTTAGGCCTTTCCACAACCATCCCTATCGTTTCTATATTTCTAAACGCCAGCATCACCGAACTCCACGCAAGGCTCTTACTGCCTTCCCGCCGGTCGATCCACAGTTCCTTAGTGAGGCTGCCGTTGCGACCGGGGCGGATGGTGTAGGTGAAGGGTAAGCCAGTGAGTGTCTTGAAAGTGTAACCGCGGAAGGCGACGATGCAGGACCAGAGGGTTTCTTCGTTGGGATGGGATAATAAGGTTTTCACTGCTTGATGTCTTTGCTGGTCTGCACTGATTTTGACCACACCGTGTCACCTCACGCCGTTTTCTTATCCCGCATCCGTCTGACATTGCTAATATGCGTCATGCAAAATTGTTTATGGAAATTTTATAAAGTTTATCGTTTTTTTCGAGTGCCTGACACCGGGTAGTTAGCCGGATAGAAATCCGTTGTCTGCTGTCCATCGCGTAGAAGTAGCACCACTGGACAGCGTAGCCATGCTGATGCATGGCCAAGTTCTTACACTAACTCGAATGTATGCTCCTCAAAGTCGCTTGGGCTTTTGACCTTATAGTATTCTTCTGCGGCATTACAAATCATTTCTGTTAGATATTTGATATCAATTTGGGCTGTATTCTTCACTGAACCATCTGGCTGATTTTCAATTCCATACTTATATCCAAAGGATGCTTTACCTTCCACAGCACCTAGTCCATCTGGTCTAACCAAGTTAAAACAATCAATTGTATCACTCGAAATGTCTTGGTCTCCACTATGTAAAAAAGCACAGCGTAATTTATAGATATCCTGTGATTCTAGGGGCTTAAAATCACCAAACTCATCAAAGGACTGATCATATAAGACTTTAGAATCCATAAAACTATCAATCCACTTTGTGTATCTCTCACCGACCTTCTTTATCGCAGGATATTCAACCTGACCACAAATATCTGGAAGTGTTAGTGCTAACGCCAAAGCCGCCTCATACAGACTATTATCTAAGCAGTTTCGTGCTTCTTGGATTCTCTTTTCCATAATTCTTCCTCTTCTTCATGTGTTATTTCAAAGCATTTTCACGGATTTCTGGGCAATCCAACTTCCTAAAAAAGTTCCTGCTGTATTAAACACGATGTCATTGATATCCGCCCAGCCGCGTCCTGTAAGGTATTGCGTCGCCTCGCAGAACAGGGACAGTGCAAATCCTATAACGATGATCTTCCTGCTCTCTGCTTTCCAGCACCGCGCAGTAAACCCGAACGGAACAAACAAGAGCAGGTTCAGCAGATTGCCCGCCCACACGCCGGCGTTTGGCCACAGCCGCAAGTGAAGCTTTATGTTCTCGTCATACCCCGGTGCGCGGCGCAACAGGGTGATGTGGAGTATCAGGAAAACGCTGAATATCACAGGAATAATCGGATGGTTCTTTCTGCAAAGCCACGCCAGCAGTGCGAGGATAGAAAGGCATATCATTTCCAGAGGTGACAGATTCGCGTTCGTCCTGTAAATCAGTTCATGAAAAAGTCTTGTTGGCAATATTGTCTCCTATGATGTCTCACTTTTGTTCCATTCTTGAGTCTGAACCCATTTCCGCAGTCTTACCGTCCATGATAGCTTTCCTCCCATTTTAATGTAGTTTAGTTTTTTTATGACCAATTTCGTGGTAAAAAAACTAAACCATCTCTAATTCTAGGATGTAGCATATTACTTTAGCACAGGCGCGCCAATTGTGCTCCAGCGTTTGCATAGTAAAATGCTTACAAAACACCTTTGCTAGAAAATGTTTGCTCCGTCTCTGTT
This sequence comes from Bacteroides uniformis, assembly GCA_963615155.1. Lineage (GTDB taxonomy): Bacteria > Bacillota > Clostridia > Oscillospirales > Ruminococcaceae > Faecalibacterium. Next base: position 35,930 of record CAVEGP010000010.1, read on the forward strand.
GCAAGCATTTTACCTTGCTACCCGTGTGATTATGAGGCGCTTACGTTTTAATTATACCGCGCCTCTGCGCTCTTTCGGATCTCGGCCTCGATTTTCTCCGCCGTTTCTTTATTTCCCGCGCTGACGGAAATATAGATCTTCAGCTTCGGCTCGGTGCCGGAGGGACGGATCACGACAGAACAGTTATCCTCAAGCAGGAACTTCAGCACATCGGACTTGGGCAGACCGTCCAGCCCCGGCGCATAGTCCAGCAGCTTTACGACCTTTTTCCCGCCGAATTCCTCGATGCTTCCCCGGAACGCCTGCATAATGCTCTGCATTTTCGCAAAGCCCGCGCTGCCGTCAAACTCATAGCTGTGCAGCGTGTTCAGGCAATAGCCGTAGGTCCTAAACAGCTCGTCCAGCTTATCCAACAGACTGACACCTCTGGTTTTATAGTAGCTGAACATCTCGCAGATCATGGTCGCGCCATCCACACCGTCCTTGTCGCGGACATACGAGCCGGTCAGATAGCCGTAGCTTTCCTCGAAGCCGAACACGAAGCTATTTTCTTTTCCCTGCCGCTCCAGCCTGCCGATCTGCTCGCCGATAAACTTAAAGCCGGTCAGCACATTGATCGTTTTCAGTCCGTAGTGCGCGGCGATCTGCTCACCCATGTCCATCGTCACGATGGTTTTGATCATAACCGGGTCGGCGGGCATTTTTCCGTGCTTTTTGCGCTGACTACAAATGTAGTCGAGTAACAGCATACCCGTCTGATTGCCTGTCAGAAGCTCGTATTCCCCCGCCCTGTTCTTCACCGCAACACCCACACGGTCGCAGTCCGGGTCGGTCGCCAGCAGCAGGTCGGCGTTGCACTTCTTGGCATACTCCATGCCCAGTGCCATAGCCTCTTTGATTTCCGGGTTAGGATACGGGCAGGTCGGGAAGTTACCATCCGGCTGCTCCTGCTCCTTAACCACCGTGATGTTGGTATAGCCCATCTCCCTCAGCGTCCGGGTAACGGGCTTCAAACCCGTGCCGTTTAATGGGCTGTATACAATGGCGACGTTCTTATCGACCTCATCGCCGAACAGAACGGACTGGCTCTTGACCTGCTCGACAAACGCGGTGTATACCTCGTCCGAAATGCAGCGGATGAGATCGCTTCCTTCAAAATCGCCGGTTTTAACATCTGCGAAGATGTCCAGCTTCTCGATCTCCGCCAGAATCTCCGCCGCGGCCTCGGTGGTAATCTGGCAGCCGTCCGCGCCGTAAACCTTGTAGCCGTTATACTTGCCCGGATTGTGGGAGGCTGTGATCATAACGCCCGCGGAGGCGTGGAGATACCGCGTCGCAAAGGACACGGTCGGCACCGGCATGAGCTCCGGCCAGATATTGACGGTTACACCGTTTGCCGCAAATACACCCGCCGCGACCTTGGCGAACACGTCGCTCTTGATCCGGCTGTCGTAGCCGATGACCACAGACGGCTCGGCAAAATTCTTTTTCAGATAATCCGCCAACCCCTGTGAAGCCTTCGCCACCGTATAGACGTTCATGCGGTTTGTTCCAGCGCCGATCACGCCGCACAGACCGCCCGTGCCAAAGGCGAGGTCACGGTAAAAAGCATCCTCTATCTCGTTTTCATTCAGCGTTTTCAGCTCTGCGGCGACATCCGCGTCCACCGCGTTTTTGAGCCAACATTCGTATTCCTTTCTGTAATCCATTTTGGGTTCACCTTTCCTTACACTCCAAGCTTTCTTGCCGCCCAGAGGATTCCGTGTGCGGAGCTGTTGCAGCAGATCTCATTGCGCATCACCATCTGAGCCGCCTCCTTCAGCGGTACTACCAGCACCTCTACCTCTTCCGTAGGGTCAAGCTGTTGACCGCCGACCCTGCGGCAGTGATTTGCAAGATAGATGTGCATATGGTTCGTCAGCTTGGAGGAGCTTTCTACCGTTGCGCCGATATACTGCCAGTCGTCCGAGGCATAGCCGGTTTCCTCCAGAAGCTCCCGCTTTGCCGCTGTCAGACTGTCCTCGCCATTCTCAAAGCCGCCCGCCGGGATCTCGATGAGTTCGCACCCGAAGCAGTAACGGTATTCCTTTTTCAGAATGATATTGCCATCATCATCGATTGCCACGACCGCCGCCGCATCGCTGATGGTTATGGCGTAAAAATCATCGATGTGCTGACCGTTCGGCAGGTCCACTGAATCCTTCCGTACCCTGACCCAGCGGCTGTCCACCAGCGTTTCCGAGCTTACCACCTTCCACTTTTCCATGGCTTAACCCCTCACATCCAAAAACTGCGCCTGTCCGTGAATGGTCAGCGTCACAGAGTCCGCCGGGACAAACACGCAGTCTCCCTTGTAGAAAGCGATCTCGTCGCCCACAAAGGTGATCGTGCCGCAGCCGCTTATGCACAGCAGCACCCGGAACGCCAGCTCGTCGGCGCGGTAATGCACAGTCTGCCGCCGCTCGGTGTTGACAAGCATCCGGTAGACCTCAAAATACTTGCAGCGGGTCAAAAGCTCCGACGCTACGCCCTGCCGGTATTTCAGTACGCGCAGCGGTTGCTTCGGCTCTGCGCTGCTGTGAAGGTTCGCCACCTCCAGCGCCTTGTCGATGTGCAGCGCCCGCTTCTTCCCGTCCTTGCCCACGCGGTCATAGTCATACAGGCGGTAGGTCAGGTTGGAGCTTTCCTGTATTTCCGCCACCAGCGCACCCGCGCCAATGGCGTGAATCGTACCCGCTGGGATGAAGAATAGGTCGTCCTTGTGGATGGGTACTTTTTGCAGATATTTCATGACCGTGCCGTCGGCAAGCGCCGTGCGCAGCTCGTCCTTTGTGCAGTTCTGTCGGAGCCCATAGACCAGCCTTGCGTCCCGTCCTGCGTCCAGCACATACCACATTTCGGTCTTGCCGAGCTGACCATTTTCTTTTTCCCTGGCATACTCGTCTGTAGGGTGTACCTGCACAGACAGGTCTTTTTTTGCGTCGATGAATTTAATTAAAATGGGCAGTGCGGTTTCACCCCTGTGCCGTTCTCCCAGATACTCCGGGTGTGCCCTCAGCACTTCGGCAAGCTCCATCCCGTCAAACTCTCCGCCGGACACGAAGCTCGGTCCGTCCGGGTGGGTCGAGCATTCCCACGTTTCCGCCAAGGGAGACAGGTCGATATTCTTTTCAAATTCGTCGTTCAGCCGTCTGCCGCCCCAGAGATAATCCTTGCCGGACGGTCGGAGTAAGAAAGGCTTATTTCTGTTCTGCATGGCGGCCTCAATATTCTAATGCAAACTTCTGCTTGTCCTGAACGGTTATATCCTCGCCCAGCTGCACCTCGATGAGCTTGAGCTCGGTATCCGCCATGACGGTATGACGGCAGCCTGCAGACATGGTGATGACGTCCCCCGCCTTAACCTTCTGCTCCATGCCGTCCACGACCGTCTTTCCCTCGCCGGAAATAACGACCCACACCTCGTCGCGGTGCTTGTGGCTGTGGTAGTTCATGCTGTGCCCGGGATTCAGCGTCACCTTGATGGTGAGCGACGTATTCTCCACATCAACCACCTTGAAGCTGCCCCAGGATTTTTCCGCGAACATGATCTGCTGCTCGAATTTATCCACGAAGGGCTTGATGTAGGAGCTCTGCTCCTTATCCGAAACCAGAATCCCCTCCGGCGACGCGGAAATCACCACATCATGTAGCCCCATCGCCAGCACCGGCACATCCATCTCGTTGATGATGTGGACTCCAGAACACTTGTCGTTCAGCTCACCCTTGCCGATGACGCTTTCGTCCATCGCCTCGGTCAGCGTGTTCCATGTGCCGAGATCCTTCCATGTACCAGCGAAGCGCACGACCTGAATTTTCGGCTCATGCTCCACGACCGCGTAGTCAAAGTAGATCTTTTTGAGGGTATCATACTTGTCAAACAAATCCTGATAGTCCGTAAAGTCCATCAGCTCATGCGCCTTGTTCATCACATAGCCGAGTTTGTAGGCGAACACGCCGCCGTTCCAGAGCGCCCCCTGCGCGATATACCGCTCTGCCACATCCGCCGTCGGCTTTTCCTTGAAAGTCTTGACGCTCGCCACATGGTCGGCGCTCTCCGGGATGATGTAGCCGTACTTCTCGCTGGGATAGGTCGGCTCGATGCCCATGAGAACAAGGTTTGCCTCGCCCCTGTCTGCCTGCGCCGACAGCTCCTTCAAGGCTTCAAAGTAGTTGTCCTCCACATAGGGGTCTACCGGGCAGACGACCACCGATTCAGACGGATCGACGTGCATCACATCCACCAGATAGGCGGTTGCCAGCGCGATGGCTGGAAATGTGTCACGGCGGCAGGGCTCTACGCTGACGCCCACGTCCTCGCCAAGCTGATTATGAATCGCGGAAACCTGTGCTTTGCTGGTGGCAATCGTTACCTTTGCGTCCGTGTCCACCTTTTTAATCTGCCGGTAAACGCGCTGCACCATCGACTCGTAGGAGCCGTCCTCTTTTTTGAAAATTTTAATGAATTGTTTGGAGCGGACGTCGTTGGAAAGCGGCCACAGCCGTTTGCCGGAGCCGCCGGATAATAAAATGATGTTCATAAACCGTACCTCATTTTGAAGCATCCCGCATCACTGTCTGATTGATGAGCAATGCGGGATGTCATATTATCTTTCTGCCCTCATCGGGTTATTTAAGAAATCCTCATAGGAAAGACGAATGCCGTCCTCAAGCTCCGTCTTGTACGTCCAGCCGAGCGCCGTTGCCTTGCTGACATCCAGCAGCTTGCGGGGCGTACCGTTGGGCTTGGTGGTATCCCACTCAATTTTTCCCTCGTAGCCGATGACCCTGGCGACCAGCTCGGTTAGCTCCTTGATGGTCAGCTCCTTGCCCGTACCGGCGTTGACCGTCTCGTTGCCGGAGTAGTGGTTCATCAGGAACACGCAGAGGTTGGCGAGGTCGTCCACATACAGAAACTCGCGCAGCGGCGAACCGTCGCCCCAGCAGGTCACGCTCTCCGCGCCGCTGAGCTTCGCTTCATGGAAGCGGCGAATAAGGGCTGGCAGGACATGGCTGTGGGTGGGATGATAGTTGTCGTTGGGACCGTAGAGATTCGTGGGCATGACGGAGATATAGTCCGTGC